>CALGOI010000121.1 GCA_937959065.1 uncultured Ignavibacteriota bacterium
TGGAATTTCTCATAAGCCAGGTCAGTGTTTTTTCTTTCTGTCTTATCAGTTTTTGATTCCGCTCCTTCCACGTTTGCGGCATAGCTTCCGTTATCATTTACAGCGACGTTATCTTCCCCCGCTGAAGCCTCGACCATAAACTCAACCGATTCGCTTCCGCCCATTGCTCCGCTGTGAGCGCTCACTGAGAAGAACTTCAATCCGGCGCGCGTAAATATATTCCTGTACGCCTGGTCCTGCAGGTCGAATGATTTATCAAGTCCATCCCACGTGGCATCGAATGAGTAAGCATCTTTCATAGTGAACTGTCTTCCGCGTAAAAGTCCTGCGCGCGGTCTTTCCTCATTCCTGAATTTATTCTGTATCTGGTACCACATTTGCGGAAGGTCTTTATAAGAAATTAGATTAGGTTTAGCAATGGAAGTAAAGACTTCCTCATGAGTCGGGCATAAGACCAGTTCACGGTTTTTTACCCTGAACATAAGGTCTCCGTATTCTTCGAGCCGTCCGCTCTGCGCCCATAGTTCATTCGGGGCGAGGACAGGAAGATAGAATTCATTGCAGCCAATCGCATTCATTTCTTCGCGAAGGATGTTCTCTACTTTTTTAAATACTCTAAGCCCTAAAGGAAGATATGAATACACACCTGCAGTGATCTGCTTGATCATTCCGGCGCGAAGCATTAATCTATGCGAGGCTACAGTAGCTTCGTTAGGGTCTTCCTTGAGTGTGGGTAAGAAAAATTGAGTTAATCTCATAAATTGTGAAATTGCAATATAAAAACGCAATTCATGTATTACAATACATTAATTTTATACACTTTTAAGTATGAAATGGGATATATACGTATATAACCCGTTTGGGATATTAATAACCACTCATATTATGTAAAATTAAGCTTCGATTCTTTCTGATTTCATTCGTTTTAAAAAATGAAGAAAAAAATTGAAATTCACTGCTACCATGCAACATAATGTAAAAACATACTCAGTTATTGAGACATTCATCGGAATATCAACAACCTATTGTAAAATCAATTAGGTTGAGCACTTATTAGTTATATGGAATACAAGCAGTTTTCCAGTGGGCTATATTTTTACAGGTAGAGTCAGGGGGAATTTTCTCAAACCAGAGATATGCTTTTAGTGAGGTAAGAAAAATGAAGAAACTGATACCTTTAATAAGGGATTTTGCTCAGACTAAAAAAATGCTGTTAATTAAATAACTCCTCCTAAATCCCTTTCATTTTTTAGTAAAAGAGTTTAAACTTAAAATCACATCTTTTAAATAGTGATCAAATTGATTTCCTGAAACAATTCTGAAAAAACAACGTATTATACTTTTTAAATATTATTAATTCAAAAAAGAAGGAAAAATGAAAAACCTTACGAGATTCAGCATTATCCTTCTGTTTTTGTTCTTGTCTTCCGGATTGTCATTTTCTAATCATAATATTGATAGAATTGACAGGAGCAAAAGCGGATTAGCTATGTACGAAATAAATTCTACCAAAGGTGTCACAAATTTTTACCAGGGGCACGGAATTGTACTCGAAGGAACTAAATACGGACAGGATTATATGATCGGTCCCGAGATGATGATACCTGCTTTATCAGGATTTTATGATTGGCAGACTAATGGTGATTGTAAACACCACATCCTCTACAATAGCCCGACAGCTATCCATGCAATCTTTATGACTTCGGATGATTCTTCCGCTAACTTTAATAATGGCAGAAGAAGCAGGTACGCAACCAGTACAGATGGCGGAGCTACTTGGTCTCTTGGAACTGATGTACCGCTTGTCAGAAGCGGTTACCCATATCTAACATTGGGTAATAATGGAGCCTTCGATGATGTTGCTATTATTGCAAATCACTATGGTACAGTCTTGACTACTTATATGCATGTTGATGCTGCTCCGTTATTAGGCGTATTTAGTGACGTTGTTTCTCCATCACCAAGTGTACATATATGGCCCCAAATTCACACATTAACAAGTGGAAATGTTCTTACAGTTGGCAATACATATCCAGGAGGAGCAGCCGGAGACACAATAATTGCATACCAATTTGACCCAACATCAGGTTCATGGACAGGATCACCTCAATTCTTCCGGACAGCGGCTACAGACCATCTTAACCTTAGGTGGACATCAGCTGCTGGTCCCAATGGAAAAGCTGTAATAGCAATATCCACAATTAGTGACGCAGGGGGTTCATATGGAGCAAATAGAGTATTTTATCTTACCAGTGATGATAATGGGACAACCTGGTCTACACCGGAAGTATTGTTCGATGCTACAATAGATAGTGATGGTGACACAAGCACCGCATGGTTAGGAATGGATGCTGTATATGATGATGCAGGTAATTTCTATGTAACATTTAATACTGTCGGTCTATCCGGAACATTTACTTCAGCAAAAATTTGGCTTAGCAAGAATGGTGAAACACCTGTTATCGTGGCAAGAAATACTGATATCCCGGATGCTATGGTAACTTCAGTCAGTAATCCTGCAATGGCAAATTCAATTTCGATGGATTGGCCATCGCTTTCTGTCTCTGACGACGGGGATTATGTATTCTGCGCGTATAGCGTTGCTAAACAAAGCGATACACTAAACGGATTTAATTCGTTTGATGTATTCTACAGCGTTTCTAAAACCGACACATTGAATTTTGAATCTCCTGACCAGCCTATACAAATAACCAGCGGACTGGATGATGAAAGATATGTTTCATTGAACAGGGTTGCACTATCTGATGGTGCAAATACATACAAATTACCTCTTTCTTACCAAAAGGACCCACAGCCGGGCGCTGCAGCATTTGGCGATAATGCTCCTCTTTCAAGAGCAAGTCTGATTTACAGAGAAATCACACAGGCACAGATTGTAGGTATTAACAATATAAGCGGTAGTATTCCGGGTGGTTATTCACTTCAACAAAATTATCCGAATCCATTTAATCCAGGCACAACGATCAGATTTGCAATGCCTATCGCTTCTAATGTTTCGTTGAAAGTGTATGACATCAGCGGAAAAGAAGTGGCAACATTAATTAACAACCAACTTCTTACAGCAGGCGTGAAAGAATACTTCTTTAACGCAGCTACTCTTTCCAGCGGCGTTTACTTCTATACTCTTGAAGCTGAAGGATTCAGGGAAACAAGAAAAATGTTACTAATGAAGTAAGGGCATTACTATATTTTATTAAAAGCCGTGAGATTTAATTCTCACGGCTTTTTGTTTATGTCAACTGATTTCTTAGTAAATTTTAATATCCGAATTTATTAGTTATGTTTGTTTAAACATTAATATGACAAAACCGGTAAAAAGCTTAGAAAATCTCTTAACTGGAATTATTGACTATGCCGGACTTTTCCCACCGGCAAAACTCCCGCTCGATGAAGCATTTAATAACTATTGCGAATATATAAAAGGTGAATTTAGCTGGATGCTGTCAAACTTTATCATCCCTGCAAAAAAGCTTGATGAATTATCTGCATTATTAAGAGATTCCGGTGTGGAATCTTTTCCCTGCTCCATTCTTGGCAGCAGCGGTGAAAATCCGGATCTTTTCCTGATTAATCTTAAATCCGATCTGGAACTATGGAAGAGATTCCTCGAGGATAATAAAAATGTAACAGGTAAGGTTTATGAAGTAAAACTTCCCGAAGAAATTTTAAACAGCCACGACTCGATAGAAATAACTAAATTCATTGAGATGGTTTCCGATGACATAGGGCAAACGATTGGAAACGATGTTACATTATTCTTTGAAGGATTATTGGATGAAAATTGGAAGGATAATGTGAGATTTGTGCAGGAAGGGATAAAGACACATAATCTTAATTATAATAATTCCGGCTATAAGCTAAGGACAGGCGGAGTTGAAGCTATCGCATTCCCTTCTCCTGAGCAAGTAGCTTACGTTATTCATGAGTGCCTCATCCACCAGATCCCAATGAAATGTACAGCTGGATTACATCACCCTTTAAGACATTTTAACGACGAAGTTCAAACAAAAATGCACGGATTCCTGAATATATTCGGAGCCGGAGCTATAGCCATAAGGCATAACATATCCGAACACGAAATGTTAAAGTTGCTTAACGAAGAAGACCCGGAAGCGTTTCAATTTTCGGAGGATTCATTAAAATGGGATAATTATATAGTTTCAGCGAAAGACATAAAGTACTCTAGGGAAGCACTTATAATTTCATATGGAAGCTGCAGTTTCACCGAGCCTATCGAAGACCTTCAAAATTTAAATTTATTACAATAAATGGACATATCAACACTAACTTCATTCATACAAGTAGATAAAGGTTCGGATTTTCCTATTCAAAATCTTCCTTACGGAGTTTTCAGAAAGAAAGATGAAGACGATTCAAGTTTCAGAGTAGGCACCGCACTGGGAAATTTTGTAATAGATCTTTCCGCATTATTCGATGAAGGGATGTTTTCTGAGACTGATGTGTCGGATGTTAACCCTTTCAATTCCCCATCATTAAATAAATTTATGTCCTTCGGAAAGACAATCTGGGCGCAGGTAAGGAATAAGCTGATTGAGTTATTAGTTGAGGATAATCCGCTTTTGAAAGATAATGCCGGGCTAAGAGAAAAGACATTCATTCCTATGGAGAATGTGATATTGAAACTTCCGGTTGATATTGGCGATTATACGGACTTTTATTCATCAAAAGAGCACGCAACAAATGTTGGTATAATGTTCAGAGGAAAAGAAAACGCGTTAATGCCTAACTGGCTCCATCTGCCGGTTGCATATCATGGAAGGGCAAGTTCTATTATACTCAGTGGAGAACCGATTCACAGACCAATGGGGCAGAGTAAAGCAGACGATGTTGAGAAACCTTCTTTCGGACCGTGCAGACTTTTGGATTTCGAACTCGAAATGGGATTTTTTGTGGGAACAGGTAACGAACTGGGACACCCTGTGAAGATTAATGAAGCGGCTGACCACATTTTCGGAATGGTGATTGTTAATGACTGGAGCGCGAGGGACATCCAAAAATGGGAATACCAACCACTCGGACCGTTTAACGCAAAGAATTTTGCTACTTCTATATCACCATGGGTGGTTACACTTGAAGCACTTGAACCATTCAGAACCTCAAGCCCCGCACTCGAGGTCGAGCCATTGGATTATTTAAAAGACAACAGGAAGTGCTCGTATGATATAAATCTCGAAGTATTAATCCATGCCGAAGGAATGGAGGAGCCAATGATTATTTCAAAGTCCAATTTCAAATACCTCTACTGGAGTATGTGCCAGCAATATGTCCATCATACAATAACCGGATGCAATACACAAACTGGTGATCTTATGGCATCCGGAACCATAAGCGCTCCGGATAAATCAGGCTACGGAAGCATGCTCGAGCTTACCTGGCGGGGGTCAGAACCCTTAAAGTTACCCAATGGCGAGGAAAGGAAATTCCTTCAGGACGGAGATACAGTAATAATGAAAGCTTATTGCCAAAAAGGCGATTTCAAGCTGGGATTCGGTGAAGTAACCACCAAAATTCTTCCGGTTGTTAATTAGCGCAAATAACTATATTTCTAACAATTATTTTAGTCTTGACTTAATTTTATATATTAATCATTATTAGGAAATTAATTAGGAGAATTATTGTTTTAACGTTTACGATTTCATTGTGAAATAAACATTAATTATGAACCGGATAAAGTTATTTGTAATTGTTGTAATTCTCCTATTCACATCTTCATTATCATATTCCCAGGGAAGCGGTAATAAGTATTCAGGCGAATTTTTATCCATTGGCGTAGGTGGTAGGCCGTTAGGCATGGGTGGAGCATATGTAGCCGTTGTAAATGATGTTACTGCTGCTTACTGGAATCCCGCAGCACTTTCTAATTTGAATTATCCTCAATTATCCTTAATGCATGATGAGCGATTTGGAAACCTCGTAAATTACGATTACGGCGGTGTGGGTTTTCCTCTCGGTACCAGTGCATCCATTGGATTCAGCATAATACGACTTGGCGTAGATGATATTCCCGATACAAGAAACGCATTGATAGACTTAAATGGAAACGGCATACTCGACCCGGGAGAAAGAATTGATCCAAACAAGATCACATTTTTTAATGCAGCCGACTATGCAATGTTTTTGACATATGCAAAGAAGCAAAGTGAAAAGTTCTCATATGGAGCTAACCTTAAAGTTATAAGAAGAGACCTTGCTGAAGAATCTGCATGGGGATTAGGTTTTGATATTGGGGCGACATACAATCCTGTCGGAAGATTATACCTTGGAGCTAACCTTCAGGATATAACAACAACATATCTCTCCTGGTCAACCGGCAGAAAGGAAGTCATAACGCCAACAGCAAAGATAGGATCCGCGTATCAATTCGATTTTCTTAACGGTGTTATTACTCCTGCAATCGATTTTGACATCAGATTCGAAGGAAGAGAAAATTCTGCAAACGCTAATTTAGGCCCAGTTTCATTTGATATGCATGCAGGTATGGAGTATACATACAAAGATATATTCAGTGTAAGAACGGGGTACAATGACCTGGGCAATCTCACTCTTGGTGCAGGTGTTAAATTACCGAAAATCAATATCGATTACTCATTTGCGAAATTCGACGGGGATGAAGACCTCGGGAATACACACAGGATATCACTTGTATTTACACTCGAGACAGAAAAGTTCAAAAGGAAATAAGTATTCAAGAGTTTAAGAAGCCCCGATCAAAGGGGCTTTTTTATTGCACTACCCTGTCACATCCTGAAAACACTGCTAGCTCTTTAAGCTTTATTTCGAAGTTTGTTTTAATTTTCCCGTTAACTTTCACCCCGTCTTCAAGAAATGTATTAATCACTCTGAATTCACCGCTCTTTCTGTCAGCTTTTGCATCTACACGTGCAATAAATTTGTCTTTGTAAAGCACCGGCAGACAGAAGTAACCGTATTTTCTTTTAGGCGCAGGCAAATAGCACTCAATCACATAATCAAATCCGAACAGATCTGATAGCCTCTTACGCTGGATTACAAGGTTATCGAACGGAGAAAGAATATTTAAACCGGTAGGTTTTACAGGGCTTTTTAGCTTATTCAACATCTTACACGAAGAATAGTAAGTTTCATTAAGACCTTTAACCTTAAGACTAATAATCTTTTTATCTTCAATAAGGTCATTAAGTACCTCCTTCATCACCTTTGGATTATAATGCCGCAGGTAAGTGATCTCCTTTAGAGTTACAAGTCCGTTGGAATTTATTGCTTTCTCGATGAGATGAAGAGATATTTCCTCATCAGACGGATAAGAAGTATCAATTTTGTTAGGTAATACTCTTTCGGTCAGGTCATAGACTTTTTGGAAGTTTCTCCTGGCATGAACCATTAGTTCACCGCTGTGGAATAGAAATTCAAGTGCATCTTTTGCCGGCTTCCAATCCCACCATATTCCCCTTTTGTTATTATCGTTGAAATCTCTTGACTGAAGCGTCCCCTCGTTTTTGATTAGGGCGATTATATTTTTAATAAGTTTTCTATTTTTAGAAGCCCAGCCTTTGTGTCTTTTTCGATAACGGGATTTTCGAGGTAAAGAGTATCTATAGTGGTTAATAGGCAGGTATGAAGCAGCATGGTCCCAGAATTCGAATACTTTTTTATCTTTATCTATTAACTGGTCTAATAATTCATTCTTATAGGAAGGAAATCTCATCCAGAGTGTATGTTTGTGCGCTCTTTCTACTACCGAAATGGTATCGATCTGAATATAACCCAATTGTTTAATGATTCTGAACAGATCGGATTTGGTTTTAGATTTATGTACATCGAGTAAAAGCTGTGAATGAAGGGCGAGGTATCTTGCCTCGCCCTTTGTAATTTCGGTATGCAAGACCGGAAGATTATTTAATTAATACCATTCTTTTAATATCGGAAAACTCTCCAGCTTGAATTTTATAAAAATAAATACCACTTGATAGACCATTTGCATTAAACTGATAGTTATAATAACCCGCAAAATGATTTTCATTTACTAAAGTAGCAACTTCCCTGCCTGCAATATCATATAATTTTATAGATACCATTGAAGCCTTAGGCAATTGGTAGCGGATATTAGTTTCAGGATTGAACGGATTCGGATAATTGTTTTCAAGCTTGAATTCACCTGGAATTTCTGTTGAAATAATATTTATTCCAACAGTGGTTCTAATTATTCTTAAAACTAAACTATTTGAAGATACTAATGAATCGAAACCATTATAAGCATAAACTCTGCAAACTGTTAATACTGAATCTGCATTTGGAGCAAAGTCAATTGCCATAGAGTCCAGATAACTTTTTGTAATAGTAATTGAATTATCAGTACCGTTTAAATTACTACTTAGCCATCTATTCTCAGTTCCGCCGAATTTTTGCGCATGAAATTTATACGTTACTCCGGTTGATGTTGATGGTCTACTCCAATCAAATGTAACTGTTCCTGAATCAGTTGGCGAAGTAAGGATATTCTGAATACCAGTTAATGTAAATCCAAACGGGTGTAATATTGGAGGTACAACGTTAATGTAATTTACTTTTGTTATCGAATCCGAACCGAAGGAATTACTAACTTTCAATTTCACAGTATAATTACATAATTATATAAACATAAACAAGAAATTCTAAATATTTAAATTAAAATTTTGATAACCGGTTACCGTCCATTCCCAGCTGTTGGGACCACCTGATGTCATGTCAATCAAATTAACCGACCTACCAACTTCTATTGTTGTTGGGTTAGCGGTGAAATCGGCATTTGGAGCAGATTGTACCGGAGTCAAGATAGGGTCTAAAATAAACAATCCGTATTTTCTGTCAGATCCTACTATCAGACCTGATGGAAACATATATACACCCCAACAGCCTTCGTAGTTTGTACCGTTATTATCCGGGTATGTATCATACCATGCAATTTCTACCGGATTTGAAGGATCAGTTATATTTAAAACCCTTACTCCAGCCGAATAGTGTGCAATAACTGCGAGAGTATCATAAATTTCCACATTATGGACTACTGAATTTGGAAAACCAGGAGGCTCCCACGTACCATGATATATAATATTATTCAGATCTTCTATATTCCAGATTTTGATTCTACCTGGTGGAGTTAATGTCTCATCAGTAGTATATATATATTTTCTATCAGTTGTTATTGCACAATTGTGCGTAAACGGACTTGGTAATGTCTGCCAGCTTGTAATCGTCCATAGACTATCCTTGTTTGTTGCATCTATCACAGAAATATATCCGTCGCTGATATTGGCAGCCCAGATTGTATCATTTAGTGGCCGACTGTCATGAACATATCTCTCTGTCCATTTACCTCTTAAAACCGGTTGTTCTGGATTACCTGACAAATCAAGGATCACAGTGCCGTTTCCAAAACCCGAATTCGCTCCGTTAAGATATAGGTAAGGTCCGGATTGAGAAATCGTATGAGTAGAGCTATGCCCCGGCGCAAAATATTTCCCCACATAATGAACTGAATCCGGGAGATATTGAAGATCTACAATTTGAACACCGCTGGTATCTGCTTCCGAAACAATGTAAGCGTAATGCGAATAAGTTTTCATTTCACGCCACTGATTCCCAAAATCATTTGAATTTCCACCTGTTGGAACAAATCCCACCAGATTACTGATTCTGTCTCTTCTAATCTCATAAAAGTAGGTTCCGTTAAAAGCACCCAAAATTGCATATTCCCTTCCATTTGGCGCTACATATCCCCAGCAAGCGGAATAGGTAAAGGAAGGATTAAAACTTACCTGTTTGATCATATTCACTCCCTGAGTAAAAATTATATTAGGAATGATACAAAAAAATGCTAAAATCACAATAAATGGCAGAAATTTAGGTGAGTGTCTCATTTTTTTTCTAAATTTAATTTAAATTAAATTTTTCTTGGTAGCACAAATAAAATGTACGCTATTAAAACAAATGATACAAATGAAAAAAGCACTCTTTAAAAAGAGTGCTTTTTTAGTGACATTTAATATTGATAAAACTATTTAACCAATACCATTCGCTTTATATCCGAAAACTGTCCTGCAATTATCCTGTAAAAATAAACTCCGCTTGCAAGAAATGATGCGTTAAACTTATAATTATAATAACCCGCATCGTGTTTCTCATTGACTAAAGTAGAAACTTCCTTTCCAGTAATATCATATAACTTTATAGTTACCAATGAAGCTTTTGGGAGCTGGTAGCGTATATTAGTTTCAGGATTAAATGGATTCGGATAATTGTTATCAAGCTTATACTCACCCGGTATTTCTGATGAAATTACATTTATCCCTACGGTTGTTCGAACAAGATTTAAAACCAAAGTATTTGCCGACGCTAATGAATCAAATCCGTTATAAGCAAATGCTTTACATTGAATCAAAACAGAATCATTTAACATAGCACCAAAACTGGATGCTAGTGAATCAAGAAAACTTTTTCTGAATGTAATTGATGTATCCTGACCGTTTTTATTACTATTTAGCAGCACTACATTTGTTCCACCAAACTTTTGACCCCTGAATTTATAAGTAATTCCTGAACTTGATGATGATGAACTCCATGAATAAGTAACTTTATTTGAATCGCCTGGTGAAACAACAATTCTTTGTACACCGGAGGTATTAAGGGTAAATGGATGAAGAATAGTTGGTATAACACG
>CALGOI010000122.1 GCA_937959065.1 uncultured Ignavibacteriota bacterium
GATTCCCGAATCTTTTCTTTAAAAATTCCGGAGCCGGTCTTACCGAGACATCATTATCACACTTTTCACATTTGTATATACCTGCTTCCGTGAAAGATGTGATCTTATCTTCAGGCACGGAAGTCTTACATTTTTCACACCTGGCCTTCTGGTTCCCGTACATTGAGCTGAACTGGTACTGTCCCATAAAATGTGTGGTGGTTTGTCCTTCGTTTTCCGACAGCTTAAAACCTTCTTTTACTGCACTCTCTAAAAGTGAATACCAATTATCTTCGGTTATTTTGTTTATCGTATTACAAATCTTACAATATACATCTGTTGTGGCTGCATTTACGACCAGAGGATTACCGCATGCGTTACATTTAGTTTTTAACTCATAACAAACTGATTTCATACTATTTGTTTGATTTAGACGAGATTTTTTACAACCTTTATAAACTTTATAAACTTTACAAACTACATTATACCATATCGGCAACTTCTTTCCCGGTAAGACTGCTCAGCGCAACACCCATACCGTTACAACTCATTACCATCGTTATTCCGTCGTGCTTTTCCACTACCGGAAGTTTATTCTCGCTAAACGCCATTATACCCGTCCATGCATCTGCTATACCGTAATCCCTTCCCGGTAATATGATAGTATCCAGTATCCACTTGAGATGCATTAATATCGCGTGGTTATGCTCGAATCGGTCGGTGGCTTCCTCCTCTAAAGCTGTGTTTCTCGCTCCTCCGAATATAACCCTCTCACCATAATTCCGGAAATAGTAATACCCCTCATCAAAATGAAAGACTCCTTTGAACTTCAGCCCGTCTATGGGCTCAGTCACTAGTATCTGTCCCCTGCCCGGCTTGAACGGAGCGTGAGGTACAATGTATTTTGTAAATGCATTTGTACAAATCACAAGGTTCTTTGCTTTAAACACGACTTCCTCATTCAGCACATTATGAAAAGTTACAACTTCAACATGGTCTGACTCATGCTCGAAACCCTTTACTTCACACCCGTTGATAATATTCACTCCCAGTGAACCGGCATACTTGATGTAATTCCTCATCATCTTACCGGTATCTAGCTGCGACTCAAATGGCGAGAACACCATAGCCTTCACATACTCTTTGTTGAATCCAAACTCATCTATCAACTCATCTTTCTGAGTAAACACATCGTCCTTGAAGATCCTTTTCAATAATCCGTTTACATAATCTATCTTATCAAGCATGTCGATGTTCCTCTCGAACACTAACTCACTCCCGCCGTAGTTTTCGAATCCTATCTTATCATCTCCCAAACGCTCTCTGAGTCTCTGTATCCCCTGCCAGCGCTTTTCTATAAGCTCGACTGTTCTGTCCTCTCCGTTCATCCTGATGTCGCTTAATATCTCAGACAGACTCCCGAAACATGCAAAGCCCGCGTTCTTGGTACTCGCCCCTGTCGGAAAAATACCCTTTTCGAGAATTAATACCTCCTGCTCAGGATGCTTCTCTTTAATTGAGCAAGCCACGGAAAGACCAACCAACCCGCTACCAACTATAACGTGATCCCAGTCTAAAAATGAATTCCTTTCCCAGAATGATAACATAATTATACCGTTAATTTATTGTAGGCGACGTCACGCGACGTCGCTTAGCATTTACCCATATCCAAGATACTCACCACATGCTTCCATATCTACATAATAATATCGGTTCTCTTTTAGGTTATGTTTAATCCATTGGTTCTGAATATATACTATATGATTTCGAAAATCCGCATCATCCCTTATAATATGATCGTTAAAAGATTTTTGCCATTTGAACCTCTTAACCTTTTTTTCGGGATTGTAACTAATAAGTCTGTTTATGTTTCTTGATGAATTAGTTTTTAGTGATCTCAATATTTCAGAAACATTTGCTTTATTACTCGGCTTTAATAAAATATGAATATGGTCAGGATTAATTTTATAACTAAACAAAATAAAGTTTTTTAACTGCTGGGTAAGGTGAATATCTGCTTTTAAAACATCGCATAGTTTAAAATCCTTAAAATAAGGATATGAATTATGAGTATTGGTTGTAATAAAATAAATAGATTCTTCTGTTAAAATTCTTTGTTGAGAATTTCTATGCATAATAATTAGCGACATCTCGTGATGTCGCCTATTTTAAATAATAAACAGATAATTCGTGTAAATTCGTGGTATAACGTCTTTTATACTTTTATACAAACATTCTTCGCTTCCGTAAAAAATTCCAGCGCTTCGTATCCCCCTTCACGTCCGACACCTGAAGCTTTGACTCCGCCAAATGGTGTCCGCAGATCCCTTAACATCCAGCAGTTAACCCATACAATTCCGGCTTCGATCTTAGCGGCTACCCTGTGAGCGCGGGTTAAATTCTCCGTCCATATTATCGAAGCAAGTCCGTACTTCGTGCTGTTTGCCATCCCTAACGCCTGCTCCTCTGTTTCAAATGGCATAAGCGTCACCACCGGTCCGAATATCTCCTCCTGGTTAGTTCTGCACCTGTAGTCTAATCCCTCTATCACTGTCGGCTGAATAAACCACCCGTTACGGACACGAGGATTATCGACCGTAACCGGATTGCCGCCGGTCAGTATTGTCCCGCCTTCCTGTATAGCCAGGTCAATATATGATAACACTTTCTCATAGTGCTGCTTTGAAACTATCGCGCCAAGCTTTGTATCCTCTTCAAGTGGATCACCTATCTTCAACTCACTTACTTTCTTTACAAAGTCCTGCCTGAACCTCTCATACAATGGCATTTCTATAAATATCCTCGACCCGCATAAACATATCTCCCCCTGGTTGGAAAAAGATGACCTGATTGTTGTCTCCAGCATCTCTTCATAATTACAATCAGCAAATATAATGTTTGGATTCTTCCCACCCAGCTCGAGAGAGAGCTTCTTAAATTCCGGTGCTGCTTTTTTTGCGATTGCCTCACCTGTCGCTGTTCCTCCCGTAAAAGTAATGGCGGATACTTTCGGATTCGTTACAATCGCATCACCGGCTGTGTACCCGTACCCGTGAACTATATTCAAAACTCCTTCAGGTAAACCTATATCGATACAAACCTGTGACAGCATATACGCCGTCATTGGTGTCATCTCTGAAGGCTTGGCTATAACACAGTTACCCGCCGCAAGCGCAGGCGCTATCTTCCATGTAAATAAATACAGCGGGAGGTTCCACGGCGAAATTGCCCCGACTATTCCCAACGGCTGTCTTAATGTATAGTTAATTGCCGTCGTATCTGTCACATGCGCTTCACTGGCGAAATGCTTCACTGCCGTCGCGAAGAATTCGAAATTCTTCACAGCCCTGGGTATATCTACACTCTTGGACAGCCATAGCGGTTTACCGGTATCGTTTGTTTCAGCCAGAGCGAACTCGTCCATTCTGTCGCTGATCGCGCTTGCTATCTTGTTAAGATACATCGCCCTGTCCTCAGCCGGCATCTCTGCCCACATAGGAAAAGCCTTCTCGGCTGCCTGCACAGCAAGCTCCACATCCTCCTTGCCTGAATCAGGGGTCATCGTATAAACTTCACCCGTAGCCGGGTTGTAGTTATTAATGTAATTACTGTTGTACGGCGTCATAAATATACCGCTTATGTAATTCCGTATTTTCTCCATAATTTCTATTTTTTGTCATTCCCGCGAAAGCGGGAATCCATTATTCATTTAATTCGTGATAATCCGTGGCTAAACCTGTTCCAGTATCGTTCTGAATGCAGTAAATTTATCTTTGTACTTTTCTGTATGCTCTTGTTGTAATCTAGCTGCATACTCAGACTGGTACTTCTCATACTCATCCATAGAATTGCAGAAATATTGAATCGAGTATGTATTCTCTTCATCTTCACCGGTATGAATCCTGAATATTTTACTGTCAACAAATAATCCCGTATTCATAACATCGGGAATATGCACACCCTTCATCCATTCCAGCCACTCATCATGAATATCCTTATCAACATTAATTGTTACATTATATAATACCATCATAGTTTCTTAGTTAAGTATTTAATTCATTAAAAAATCTACTCCCCTCTCCTTTATAAGGAGAGGGGTCGGGGGTGAGGTAAATAAACCTATACCATAACCCATAAACTCTCGAAATTAGTGTAATTCGTGGCTAACCATTTTCACAAGCACCCCATCCTTCCACCGTCGACCGCTATGCTTACACCGTTTATATATGCTGCTTTATCTGAAGCAAGAAACGCCGCCGCGTAGGCAAGCTCCTTTGGATCAGCGAACCTTCCGGCCGGTATTTCATCTATCATTTCCTTTCTTACCTCATCCGCGCTCTTTCCGGTTTTCTCAACTTTCTTGTTTATTATATCCTCAATTCTCCCTGTTTGAGTTGCCCCCGGTAAAAGATTATTCACGGTTATACCAAACTTCCCCAGCTCATTTGCCATTGTCTTAGACCAGCTTGCTACAGCACCTCTTATCGTATTTGAGACCCCCAGGCCTTTTATCGGCTGCTTAACAGAAGTCGAAATTATATTAATTATCCTTCCGTAACCCTCCTTCATCATCCCGTCCATCAGACCCTGTACCATTATCTGGTTGCATATCACATGCATCTTAAACGCGTTCTCAAATTCATTCGTACCCGCATTGATAATCTCACCGCCTTTAGGTCCGCCGGTATTGTTTACAAGTATATGAACTGCCTTCCCGATTGATTTCACTTTCTCTCTCAGATCATCCGGGTTTGTAAAATCCGCCACCAGGTACAAATGTTTCTGTCCACCGGAAGCATCCAGGCTGTCCCTGACACTCTTTAGCGCTTCCTCATCTCTGGCAATCATTATCACCGTTGCCCCGGATTGAGCGAACTCCT
>CALGOI010000123.1 GCA_937959065.1 uncultured Ignavibacteriota bacterium
GCTTAAATAAGATATCATAAGCACGTTCCATGATACCAGCACTTTATCGTCCATATGAAGCTTTGGACGCTTTTCTCTTTCTGTAAACAATATCTTTTTCGATTCGTCCAGCAGTCTTTTTACATCTTCATTGGTTTTATTAAACTTCTTTGCCGTCTCATCTATCGAATGCGCGGTATAAAGCACGTTCAAACCCTTCATTTCACCCTTGGGATCTGAAGAGGCAGGTACATTACCATCCTTTTTAACCCCATAATAAAACTTAAATACTTCTGCTTTATCCCCAAGTAATTTGTTTAACTCTTCCGCACTCCAGATGTAGTAAGCTCCTTCTTTTTTCTCTCCCCCTTCAACAGTTCCAACAGCATCCTCTGCGGAATAGAATCCTCCATCCCTTGATGTGAGTCTGCTTAGTATATAATTAAATGTTTCCTCTGCTCTGTTCCTAAACAGATTATCATTTGTAATTAAATATGCATCTACCAGCGTGGAAGAGATTAATGCCTGGTCATATAACATTTTTTCAAAATGTGGCACTCTCCAATACCTGTCTACTGAGTACCTGTGAAATCCTCCCCCTATGTGATCATATATTCCGCCTTCTGATATCTCTCTTAGTGTCTTTAATGACATTTCCTTAGCCTGAGCATCACCGTTCCTGTCGGAATATTTAAAGAGAAAATCATTAATTATGGTTCTGGGGAATTTCGGAGCGTCACTAAAGCCGCCATATTGGTTGTCATAGCTTTCGAAATACTGTGAGAATCCAAGATCAAATATCTCATTTTTTAAAACAGACTTTTCTCTCTCTCTCTTAGAGTATTCGTTCATCATTGCAGCGAACTTATTTCCCGCCGAAGTGATTTGTTGAGGGTTATTCTTCCATGTTGAACTTATCTGAGTGATCAATTCATAAAATCCCTGTCCCTGGTCATTTGTAAAAGGCTGTATGTAGGTCCCTCCAAAAAATGGTTCGAGTTCCGGTGTAAGGAACATCGACATCGGCCAACCGCCGCTGCCTGTCATTGTATTCAAAGCAGTCATGTATATTCTGTCAATGTCCGGTCTTTCCTCCCTGTCCACCTTTATATTGACAAAATTCTCGTTCATTAACCTTGCAATTGAATCGTTTTCAAAAACCTCCTCTTCCATAACATGACACCTGTTGAATGTAAACTAGCCGCCAGGTAAACAAAAGG
>CALGOI010000124.1 GCA_937959065.1 uncultured Ignavibacteriota bacterium
GCAGCAGATGTAAACGCCTCAAGCGATTTTACCCACACCAATGTCTTTATTGAATCATACTGAAGAACAACGTTTTCATTTGTGTATGGTGCTCCGCCATATGTAAGCTGGGTAATGAGTGAGTTGTACGTATCGTTGGTTTTTCCTTTTACCTCGTTACAATATATATTAGCGTTACCGTTCGCGTTGCATACTGCCTGTATTGAATCTGTCGACAATGTGCTGTCATTCGGCCGTCCCGCGGCTACCCACGCCTTATAATGATTTGCCTCGCTGTACATTGCTAAACCGATCGCCTGGTAATAGTAATAATAATTTGTTATCGCATCGACATTGTTATAATAACCTGTGTCCAATCCAAAACTGTAAAGGGGAGGCTTGCCTAATGCTGCGACACACGTATAAACAGCTCCTGATGTTTGATTTAGATTGGCTTTGAATGTGCTCAATATTGTTCCAACATCATTATTTTGTGCATACCCGTTTAGTACCTTGTCAGACCAGTCATTAAGGATTGAATCCGATACCGCATAACCTGTATCCGCTGCTTCTATTATAGCGTTATAAGTATTGTAAAGCTGGTCTAAAGTTGCTATCTCGTTTTGAAGTGATGATTGTTGTTCCGAACAGTTTATGTTTAAAAGAGTCTGGTTAATCTGTGCCAGTTCAAATTCTATCCCATTCAGCAAGACAACCATTGAGTCAATTTCTTCTGCGATTAAATTCAACTGGTGTACGTAATTCGGACTGGAACCGGCCAGACCCATTGCCCCGAATACCCAGCCTGTAAGGTTACTCCCTATCTCACCGGTGGCACCATCCTCTATCCCGCCAAAAAAGCCGGATATAAATGAGCTCTCTGTTGTGGATGAACCGAACGGACCGCCGTTATTCCCGGGTGGTCCTAGCAAAAAACCATCTTCCTCCGAACAGCTTACTAAAAACCCCCCGGCAAGTAACGTGAAAATCATTAGTAAACTTATTATTTGATCCCGTTTTCCTAACTTCATCTTAACTTTATTTTGTTTAATTAAAAACGAATCTGAAATTTCAAATTAATTTATTTTTCAAAACTATATGTGAAATTTAGTCCTATTATGTAATTGAATAATTCCCCGGTGAGATCATTACCGGGCACCTTAATGCTCAATCCGGGACGTATGTTCTTATATGGAACTGTTACCATTAACCCGTACTGCAAAGCTGTTGTTTTTTCCGGAAATCTCGGACCGGATTCGAGATGATACCTTCCGGATAATCCGAATATCACATTGATATGTTTATGAATATATCCTGTCTGTAATGTGTACCCGACTCCAAACTGCGTTTTCTTATCTATCAACGTCCTTTCGGGATTCTCTAAAAACCAAAGGTTTCCGGATACGCGGGCTTTAAAAAGTATGCTTGTCTCACTTAATGTTTCAAAATTTACTGCCATCGTTACCGGCACCAGGTCATATATAAAAGCCTCTGCTCGGTCCAGATCGGAACGGATTCCGGTAATAGCTGCGTTAATTCGGTCTTCTGGAGTAAGTGGTATTCTGAAACCCAGTTCAAACATCAGTGGAGTGTCTTTTAATCTGTACTCTGCACCTAAATAAGGATTTCCGATTTCTGTACCGTTATCATCCGGCAATGAAGTCGTATCGTCTATCTCTCCTCTGGCTATTGGTATGTCAGCCACAAGCGTGATATTTTTATTCAGATTATATCTGCCCGTTAAAAACATCGCTACAGAAAATGGCTTATAAGAGGGGGTTAATTCATCGAAT
>CALGOI010000125.1 GCA_937959065.1 uncultured Ignavibacteriota bacterium
TGACGATAAACTGACAGGGTATTATGATGACGTATTTAAAAAGCGAAGATGCCTTCTGCCAATGACATCGATCATCGAATGGCCGAAAGATATTCACGGCGAAAAATACGATATAAATATTCCCTACAGGATAACAGCGGAGAGTGAGCCTGATGGCTTGTTCTTCAGCGCGGGGTTATTCGATTTTGAAAAGAAGAACCGGGAATTTTTTACTACAATGATTACCACCTCACCTAATTACCGTTTCGCGATGTACCATTCCCGGATGCCGGTTGTGTTGCCACTTAATGAAGCTATGGATTACCTAACCGGGGATGAAAAGATCGCACGGGCCATGATTGGTCCTTCATCAAGCGAAGATATTGAATGGAAAGGCGAAATGCTTTTAGAAATTATGGGTAAAACCGAGAAAGGGAAAATCAAGAAAAGGTCGTTGTACTTCAAAGAGGAAGCATCGAAACCATCTATTATTTAAATTATCTTATATTTAATCTACGGATTCTTCAGCTGATGAACTGTCATAGACTACTTTTGTGGTTCCGGTGCTTCCTTTTGTTTTACAGTTACCGTTAAATTTTGCACCCTTCTCGATTGATAAGTTATTGATCTCTATATCACCATTAACAGTTCCGTTTTGTTTTAATGTGAGGTCATCGGTATTAATGTCACCATCAACAATACCATAAACTACTACTTCCGGCGCAATTATTTTACCCTTTATATTCCCTTTGTCTCCAATAATAATGCTTTTCTCACCGGTAAGGTCACCAATTATGTTCCCATCAATCCTAGTAGATGATGGTGAAAACAAATTACCTTCAAATTTACACCCTTCACTGATTAAGGTACGGATTTGTTCTGAATTGCCTGTGTACCCGCTTTCTTCTTTTTTAAACATGGTGGTCAATAGTTTATTGATTATTTAAGGTCAATAAAATCAGCAGGATTAATATCTGTACCATTTCTTCTTATTTCGTAATGAACGTGAGGTCCGGTCGAACGTCCTGTTGAACCAAGAAAACCAATAACATCACCGGCTTTTACCTTCTGTCCATTGAGAACATTGATACCTGAAAGGTGTCCGTATAGAGTCTCATATCCGAAATCGTGCTGAATTACAACGCATTTTCCGTATCCACCCTTCCAGTCAGCGACTTTGATTACCCCGTCGGCGGTTGCTTTAATTGGGTCACCTATGGTTCCTTTAAAATCCATACCGGAATGAAACTCAGTACTTCTGCCGCCAAAAGGATTATTTCTGTATCCATAGTGCGAGCTCATTTCACCCGTATGAGGAAGCCCAAGGGGGATATTCCTTATATCGTTAATTAATTTAGACGTATGTTCATTATAAAAATCATAAATTCTGAAATCAAACCCTCTGTCTTCTCTAATTTCACCACCAATCGGCTCAGGTTCGTTGTTTATACCTTTTTCCTCGAGGAAATTATCGATCTTTTGTATCCTTTCCTCGATATCATTTACTTTATTTTTAATTTGCAGGCTGTCCATTAACAAAAGGTCATTCTGCATTACGGTTATTTGGTCATTTAGCTGAGAATTTTCTAAATTCATATAAATCATGCCGCCTAAAAAAGAAACAGCGGCTATTATAATTAATGATAATACCCCAACGAAACTTCTGATGATCTTTTTCCTCTTTTCGAAATACTTCGCGGGGATTCGGTATGATTGCGGTTCTTCTCCTTCACTTCCAACGAATAGAACTGTGATAAATTTATTCTCCATTAGTTAAATATGTTATCAATGTTTATGCGAAACAACAAATTTATGTAAACTAAAAGGTATGTTCAATTTAATTAATAGTCACAGAGCTGTTATTAAGCATTATATTTATTCTAAGCATATTATATATAAGTGCATTGATTATAGACACTTAAATAGGTAATTTAAACAATGTACGGTAAAATAGACGAAAAAATCCTCGGTGAATTAAGAAATATTTGTGGTAAAGAGAACGTAATAACCGATGATTACAACCTTGATGTTTATTCAAGGGATTATACCGAAGACTTTTCATTTAAACCCGAAGTAGTAATTAAACCGGGAACTTCCGAAGAAATCTCTAAAATAATAAAGCTAGCTAATAATGAAAGGATCCCTGTTTATCCCCGAGGAGGTGGAACGGGACTCTCGGGCGGCGCATTAGCACTTTTGGGTGGGATGTGTCTTTCAATGGAAAGGTTTAAAAAGATTATTGAAATAGATGAAGATAATCTTCAGGCAGTTGTTGAACCGGGAGTAATAACGCAGAATTTTCATGACGAATGTGAAAAACGGGGTTTATTTTATCCACCTGATCCTGCCTCGAGGGGAAGCTGCACGCTCGGCGGTAATCTGGCTGAATGTGCAGGAGGTCCCAGAGCAGTCAAATACGGGGTAACAAAAGATTATGTACTGGGTATTGAGTTCGTCAGCCCGGAAGGCGAGATAATCAACACCGGAGCAGGAGTCTTAAAGAATGTATCGGGATATAATCTTACTCAGCTAGTTATAGGAAGTGAGGGAACGTTGGGGATAATAACCAGGATAATTTTTAAACTGATACCACTACCAAAGTATAAAAAGGTGATGATGGCAGCGTTCG
The DNA here is from genome assembly GCA_937959065.1 of uncultured Ignavibacteriota bacterium. Classification (GTDB taxonomy): domain Bacteria; phylum Bacteroidota; class Ignavibacteria; order Tepidaquicellales; family Tepidaquicellaceae; genus JAEYVS01. The sequence continues at coordinate 2,609 of CALGOI010000125.1, forward strand.
ATTCACTCGAGAATTGTACTAAGTCGGTCGCCGAGATATTTAAAGCAGGTGTGACACCATCTGCCCTTGAATTCATGGAGAGGGAAGCGATAAAGGCTGCGGAAGATAAGCTGGGGAAGAAGTTTCCAAATAGCAAAGCTGAAGCGCAGCTGCTGATAGAGTGCGACGGTAATTATGAGGAGACGGTGGACGCAGATATTGAGAAGGTAGCCGAAGTAATAGAGAGGGAGGGGGCGACTGACATGATACTTGCGGAAGATTCAAACAAGATGAACGAACTCTGGTCGCTCAGGAGATGTATAGGAGAGGCAGTAAAATCAATATCGCCTTACAAATAAGAAGATACCGTTGTAACAAGAGCAAGAATACCAGAGTTGATTAAAGGTGTAAAAGAAATAACTGAAAAGTATTGTATCACAGCAATATCATACGGTCATG
>CALGOI010000126.1 GCA_937959065.1 uncultured Ignavibacteriota bacterium
TATTTAATATATGGAAACTGTAGCATCTTCTACTATAATTTGTCCGCAGTGCGGTGGGGAAAACAAGATCCCCACCGATTCGCGGTTTCTTGAATGCGAATTTTGCGGATCATCAATATTCCTCGACAAAAGCAAAGTAGTTAATCATTACGTTGTTTTATCAAACTTTGACCAAAACGAAGCCATTGGAAATGTTAAACGCTGGATGGCCGGCAATTTTCACGTTAAGGACCTCGATAAAAATGCTCAAATAGCCCAGACGCAGTTTTATTATTTCCCTATGTGGTACTTCAAAACTGCCAAAGGCGGCGTCGATAAAATATATCTTCAGCCCGCTCACTCTACTCCTATTTCGGAAATCAAAAATATACAAATACCTGCCGGTAACCTTAAAGTTTTTCACAAAAAGGAATTTGATGAGAAGTATTTCGTTGCTCCCGATGTGCTTTTCGATTCGGCACGCAGCTGGCTCGAACAAACCGGCGTGGATACTTCCGAGGTTGCTGAAGCTAACCTCGTTCATATTCCGTTTTACCAGGTTTATTATAATTACGAGGGAAAGCAATACAGCGCGATGGTTGAAGCTTCTTCCGGAAAAGTATATGCCAATATATGGCCGGCTAAAAAGGAAACCCCTTTCAGAATGTTATTTGCAGGTAGCATTATACTTTTCGTCCTGGCAAGTTTATTGAGTTTTGTGATTGGATTTATTATTGCCGAGGATATAGAGGGATTGTTTTACGGAGAAATTATCAAAATACCGGCTTATATACTGACAGCAATACCACTCGTAATTATTTCTTATTATATAGCAAAAAAAGTCTGACTCTATATGGATGATATAAATGAAATAAAGGAACAGGAAACCACCCAGAAGCAGGCGATCCAGTTTAAAAAAGAAAAGGTAATTCGCGGAATTATCTGTCCTGCATGCGCGGGTGAACTCGATATTCGTGATGGTATCCGTACCTTTAATTGTAAATACTGCGGCACCCTTCTTACTTCTAAAGGTGATAATGAATCGGTCAAATTTTATGTCCCTAAAAAAATATCACGTGACGATGCAATTAAAAGAATGCGCGGGTGGCTTGATAAAGGAATGGATAAGGCAAAAGGTCTCGCAGCAAAATCAACCGTCGAGGATGCTTTTCTTGTATACATTCCATACTGGAGGGTTAGAGCCGATGTCGTCGGATGGGTCTTCGGACAGGAAAAGAGAACCAGGAGTGTTAATGGCAGAACTCAGACGTATTATGTAGATGTTGAAAGAAAAATTCAACAACCTTTCGATAATACTTTCGCGGCATGCGATATATCAGAGCTTGGAGTGCAAAAAGTAAACCTCGCGGGGGATGAAATTCAACCAATAGATTTCGATACTCTCGAAAGAGAAGGTATGATATTTAATATCATATCCTCGCGTAATGAAGTATCAGGTACTGCATTCAACGAGTTTAAAACAAGTGCTCGAAGTTCAGCCCACCTTTACAATGTAACATTCGAACACTATAACCTCGTTCGCGAAGACATTTCTGTAGTGTACTATCCTCTTTGGGTTACACGATACAGTTTTATGGGCAGAACTTACCAGGTTGTGATTGACGGCGAAGACGGATCGATTTGTTACGGAAAAGCCCCCGGGAATAATTTATACCGGGCTGTCGTTGGTATTTTCGGAATGGGGGTCGGAACTTACATGGCTACACTGTTTGGAATATTTGGGTTAACAGGAGCGGATGAAGCAGGATTCTTTGGTTATATTATCGCGTTAATATTTGGAATTGCCGTGATGACATGGGGGTATCGTAAGTTCAGATATGGAGGCGAGATAGAAGAAGGCACAGGAATAATTAAAACACCAAAGGGTAAACAGAAAATAACCTCAGTACTTGACAATAAGGGAGTAGACTCGATGGCTTTGGTAAAAAATATTGGTACTGCGGCTGTTGCAGGAACAGTTCTCAGCGCTTTTTTAAATGCGTCCAGGCGTTAACATTAAATTTAATTTATATTGGAATTTACACTTAAAGCTTTAACCTGCGCCAAATGCGGCAGCGGACTCGTAGTAGAAGTAAATGATAACATTACTTATTGTACAAGCTGCGGAAGCGGGTTCGAAATAGACGACGGCGAATTAAACTCCATAGAAATTAATTTTG
>CALGOI010000127.1 GCA_937959065.1 uncultured Ignavibacteriota bacterium
CATTTAATTTTTTTCATACCAACACTTTTGTCTTTCTGTCCGTTTAATAAAACGAAAGACATAGAACTAATGATGTACCAAAATTAGATTAATTATCAGGCAATAATATTAAAAGGGCAAAAAAAATTCTATCTTGTTATGTTTAACCTGACTCTTAAAGTTAAATCCTCGATAGTCTTTGTTATTTTTGCTTATGTTATTGTTGCTAATTATTAAATTTAAGAAACAAATATTATATCGAAAGGTTATATACACACTAATATTACGATTTTACTCCAATTAATGTTGCCGTTATTTATTTATTAATTAATAATAGCTGTGTTTTTTAACCTTTGATTTTGAATTTATATGTCGTTCAATTATTATCTGCTTTCAACGCTAATCATATTTTCATTTATTTCCGGTGCAGCAGCTCAGGGAAACCGTCCGCAAAGAGTTCCATTAAATTTTAAATGGAATAGCTCAGCTGATACTCTTTCTTCAGGATTTCCTGAAAGGAAACTTTATTTAAAATTTTCAGGGGCAGCTTTCAGGGAATCGGAAATGTTACCTATTAAATCGGAATATGTCCGTATCTCAGGACTTAATGAAATTAGTGCAGAACTTATAAACCCAGTTTATGAACCGATTCTTATCAGCGGGAACTGGGGGCAGGATTTAATAAATGATGAAATTGATTTCAATATCACAGTCTCAGCCTTAAGAGGTCAGCCAATAGCAAATGTCACATTTGTTCCCATCAGAAAAAACAGAATGAGCGGACGATATGAAAAACTGATCAGCGCTGAACTGCAATTGAATTCCGGAGCTCCATTAGTAAGATCTGCGGGATTAAAAAATACGACAACTGTTTCAAAACTTAATGACGGACAGATTTATAAATTTACTGTAAGCACAACCGGTATTTATAAACTGGATCATAATTTTCTTACTTCTTTAGGAGTTGATGTTGCCAATATTGATCCCAGAAATATTCAGATTTTGGGAAATGGGAGTAAAATGCTCCCTGAAATTGTCGGCAGTACTCAGAGGATAGATGATCTTCTTGAAAATGCCATTTTAATTAATGGTGAATCAGATGGTCAGTTCAATTCTCAGGATTTTATTTTATTCTACGCTCAGGGTACAGAAAGATGGGAATACAATAGTTCAACTGATTTTTTCAATTATATTGAAAATATCTATACTAATGATGGTAATGTAGCAGATGGTAGAGTTGCTACATTAGATGGTACACTTACTTGGAATAGTGGGAAAGAAATAAGAACTGTAAATGGTAGAATAATTAGAGAAGTTACAGAAGCTTCAGATTTACCTACAACGCTAGTAGCAAATACCACATATATAATTAGAGGAGAAATAACTATATCTTCTGGTATAACTTGTAATGCAGAAGGTGTTGAAATTATGGGT
>CALGOI010000128.1 GCA_937959065.1 uncultured Ignavibacteriota bacterium
GCTGGAGGATGGGGTCATTTAACTCGGTGTAGGAGTTACCCATTTCCCAGCAGTTGATATATGGTTCAAATCTCTCCACGAAAATAACTTCCTCGGGGTCTTCCCTCATTTCTTCGAGGTCTTTCATGCTGTACCTGCGAAGTGGTTTACAAAGAGGAGTAGTATCAATCGGGTGTTCGGTAACAAAAGTCGGCTGAATAAGCTCGTGTTCACAAACTTCTTCGAACAATAACGCAATCAGCAATCCTTTATTCTTTTCAATTGCTTTATCGATGTGAATGTCTTTGCTATTCAGGTAATCTATTATCTCGGCTCGTTTCATTTCTAGTACGTTGAGCCCGGTAGTGTCCGCGATTGCATCAGCCATGGTAACTCTGCGCCACGGGGCTTTAAAATCGATCTCTCTGTCACCATACATCACTTTAGTAGTATCGTGAACAGCAAGGCACGCGTTTTCAACTACTCTTTCGAAGAGGTTCATGCTGTCGTAATAATCGCCAAAAGCCTGGTACCATTCAACCTGTGTGAACTCTGGATTGTGTGTACGATCGATACCTTCATTACGGAAATCTTTAACGAACTCATATACCCTGTCGAATCCGCCAACAACGAGTCGCTTGAGGAAGAGTTCGTTGGATATGCGGAGGTACAGCTGCATATCAAGAGTATTGTGATGGGTAACGAAAGGACGTGCGTTAGCTCCGCCGTATACGACCTGTAAAGTTGGAGTCTCTACTTCGAGGAAGTTTTCCTCTTCAAGCGTCCTGCGAATGGCCTGTATAATCTTAGTGCGCTTTAAGAAAGTATCTTTAACGCCTTCATTTACTATGAGGTCGATGTATCTCTGCCTGTAACGGAGCTCGACGTCCGCGAAAGCATCGTGTACTATTTTTTCACCCGATTCGGTGGTCTCTTCTTTTACAACAGGAAGAGGATGGATGGTTTTAGTCAGCAGTTCGAGTTCGACTGCGTGGACAGATATCTCACCGGTCTTGGTGCGGAAAGGGTATCCCTTTACGCCGACAATGTCACCTATATCCAGAAGTTTGAACAAAGTGTAACAGGTTTCGCCTACTTCGTCTTTCTTTATGTATGTCTGTATCCTGCCCTTTTCATCTTTAATGTGACAAAAGGATGCTTTACCCATCTTTCTGATGGACATAATACGCCCTGCTATAGTGACAAGGTTATCCTTTTGCTTTTCTTTGTCTTCGTCTGTCTCCGCGTCTTTGAATGTATCTTTAATTTCCGCGGAATTTGTTGTCACGTCGAATTTATGCGGATATGGATTTATCCCGAGCTTTTTTATTTCTTCCAGCTCTTCTATCCGTCTTTTTATGAGTTCATTTTGTTCGTTCAAATAGAGTTCTCCTGAATATTACTGTATTACTTTTTTAATCTGGTTACTTCTTCCGGTGTAAGGTGTCTCCATTTACCGGTTTCGAGGCGTCCGAGTTTTATCGGTCCGACTTCAGTCCTGTGCAGTTTGTCCACAAAGTAACCAAAACGTTCAAACATCTTCTTAACCTGCCTGTTCCTGCCCTCGCTGATCGTGATGTATAATTTTTTAAAATCGTGCCTGTTAGCAAAACGTATTGTAGCCGGAAGTGTACGTTTCTTATCGAGAACGATACCTTTTTCGAGCAAGTGCCTGTGTTTCTCCTCGAGTGGTTTTGACAGTTTTACCAAATAGGTCTTTTCTACCTTATTTCTCGGGTGCATAAGTTCATCCGCAAGTTCACCGTCATTAGTCATAAGTATCAATCCCGTTGTATCATAGTCCAGTCTGCCGACCGGATAAATCTTTTGATTCAGCTTAACCAGGTCGGTCACGGTTACTCTCTTTTTGTCATCTGAAACTGTTGAAACTACTCCGGCAGGTTTATTAAGTGCGATGTAAAT
>CALGOI010000129.1 GCA_937959065.1 uncultured Ignavibacteriota bacterium
GATCATATTCGGACATATTTGGATAGCTGAATGGTATAACTTTACCTACTCCCTGCGGAAAGCTACCCCGGGTATTTCTTTTTACTACATCATATAAGATCTTAGCGTTTTCGTAGGTAAGTTTTGTATCTGCTCGGCTGGGTTCGTCAATATACCCGGTTAATATAATACGTCCTTCCGGTGAACTTCTTTTTGAATCAAGACTATATAATACTACTGAACCGGTATCCTCTCCAAATCTCGGGAATGATATATTTTTTGCTTTTATATCTCCCAGTCCGTCTTCACTTAAATTCATTGACATATACTTTCCGAACCAGTTAACTCTTTCAGCTTCATCAACTGTCATGGTTGCCCGGATAGTCTTCTTAATCCTATCAAAGAATACCTCTTTTGCTTGTCCTTCCCCGGCTATTGAGTTATTTGTGATCTCAAAGTTATCTGTGCGGTTAATATCCTTACCACAAAATAAAGATAGTAACCTGTATGGATCCGTACAGTTTCCCAGGTAGTATGCCTGGTATGCCGCGTCAATCTGCATAACTAAGTTCTTACCGCCCCGTTGACCGATCATTAGCAATATCTCACTAGCGGTGGTATCCCATATTAAGGGATCTAAGCCGCGGATTTGTACCAGGACTTCTTCTTGCTTGGGATATAGTTTATATCCCAGCATTTCTCGGGCAAATTGGAGTATATTTTTGGGTTGGGTTTTAAATATTAATTTCATTCCGTTTATTGTTTGTGTTAAGAACTGTCCGGATATTAGTGATCTTCTCTCATCTATAGTACTAATTACTTTTTTATGATGTACTTTCTCGTCTATAGACGATACTATCTTGCTGACTTTGTTGTCTAAATCTGACATTAAAATAAGTTTTCTTCATCCTCGTCCTCGTCCTGCTTTTTTGGTACATCTATTATCGGTTCCCTGCCAGGTTTCTCCGGTACGTACCATTCTTTCATTGTCAAATTTAATCTGTCAAATGCAATATAACAAGTTGGTTTTTTAACCTTACTACGTATCTTCTTTTGTTTCAATATAGTTAGCTTGTGCATTTCTATATTCTCATTGGCTTCCAAATACTTAATAACCGCTTCTTGGTCTTTTCCAAATGGAAACTTCTTCAAATCATGCTCCCCTTTCTTTATCGGGTATTCTTCGTTCGGGTCCGGTCTTTCAAGTTTTAACAATACCTGTGATGAATTTTCTATCTCACCGGAACCTTTGCCGGAAAATAAATCCATCTTATTTCTTGCCGCATCTCTATTTACCTGGGATATATTTATGATCGGTACTCCCAGGGCTAAGTTTACCTTCTTGAGTTTCTTGGCTATATCTCCTAATTGGTCGTATGCTCCTCTCTTTTCATCATTCTCTACCAGCTGGATATAATCTAATACAATTAGTCCGACTTCCATACCGCCTCGCATTTCCTGTACCCAGCGGACAAAAGGTATCATATCAGCTATATCTATAGTTTCGGTGATAGTAATTAGATTGTTGAGTTTCCCCGTCTGCCCTGCCTGGTATCCTCTTTTAGTAAAGTCCTTATGATTATGGATTACATCAGCTTCAAGATCTTCACCGGATTTATCCATTAACATCGTTAAGTATCTTTCTCCTTCATCTCCCTGTAGTAGCTCTAATGAGAATACTATCATCAGTTTATTATCTAATACCTTGGCATTATCGAGTATAACGTTCCTTGCGTACTGTGTTTTTCTTCCGCCTGTATGGGATATGATAGTTATGACATCGGACTTGGATAAACGTAAATAGTTGTCTGCGGACGGTGCTCCTACCCGTACCCGGTGATGTTGTGCGTCCAGTGTATCTTTTACATACGCGTCAACAAGGTCTTCAAATGTACTTATCCTGGTATAATTCTCTTTGCGAAACTTATCAAGATACTTCGGGTCGTAATCGAGTGTGAACTTTTTAGCCATTCAGTTTATCAGTTATTTTATCTAAGAGTTTATGACTTAATTCAATTTGCTTGTCCAGTTCTTCGTCAAAAGCTAAATTTATACCCCTCATTCTGAAATACTTCAACACTTTTGCGTTGTGATCCTTCATCTGTTCGGTTGTTACATCTTCTAAAAATGTCAGTAAAGCATATTTGTCTTCGTGTGTGGAATTATACTCCCTGCGTTCTATCTCATTTTCGTAAATAGAATAATTCACTACAGCTTCATACTTCTTCCATATCTCATTATCGTTACCGTTGAATACTGTCTTACAGAATGGGGTTTTAATAAACTCCCTAATCTCTATCTCTTCTTGGTGTCTTAGCTCATCTCTTTTTTCCCCTATGAGCTTAAATAACTCTTCGCGGTCTTCTTTTGTAAGTTTGTCAAAGTTATCGGATTTAACAACTAATTTCATTCTATCTTCAAGTATCCGCCAATTTTTATAACCGTTGATCTTGGCTATAACATGGAAAAAGAACTGTGTACTTTCCATTACTACTTATATTACTTTTTTAGTATGCCGCTTTTTATTCCCTGCCTTATCCTGACCGTGTGCTTTTAAATACTTCCTGGCTAATTCTTTAACCCGTTTTACACTATCTACGGTCCTGGTGAACAGTTCTCCTTTTGGATTTAATATACCGTCGGACTGTGATTTCTTTAAACCCAGTACATCGGATACAAACGGATCTGAACCGCCGTCTGCAATCACGTAATAGCTTGTTACAGGTAGCTTCTGCCCGTCTCTTCTTACTCTTCCTACGCATTGGTGGTGTACCTGGGGACTCCAGTCCAGTTCTGCGAATATTGCGGTATGTGATACATTCTGTAAACCATTTAATCCGGAACCGGACCGTACAGATATTATTATTACTTGTGAATCTCCGTTTACAAAAGCCTCTTTGCTCTTGTCTTTTTGGGCTAACGACTCTGTTCCGGTATATAATACCGGGTTATAATCTTTCAGGCATTCCATTAAGATACTGTGAACCTCTCTATGCCAGGCAAATATAACCACTTTTTTACCTTCCTGTAATATCATATCCGCGAACTGGGCTACGTATGGTGCTTTTGCTATGCCGGTGGTCTGCCTTAATTTCATATCAAAAAAACGTGCCGCCTGACCGGACTGCTCAAATGATCCTTCAAGTACCAGTTTAGCTAATTGGAATGTTTGATCTTTTATATCATCGAGTATCTTTTGGTCGAATGGTATCATGTGAACTACTTTTTGCTCTTTGGGTAGCTCTCTATGTACGTCGGTTTCAGTTCTCCTTATCATTAAAAACTGCTCTCTTAAATATGAACCGAATGCTTTCGGGTCTTCAACTTTGTATTTATCATTTCCTATGGCTGTGCACCATTCTCTTAAAAACTCATCTCTATCACCCAGGCAGTCTTGTTTTAGTATGCTCATCACATTGTACATCTCGTCTCCGTAATTGAATATAGGTGTCGCGGATAATACCATGCGGTATTTTGCTTCTGCGGCTATGTATT
>CALGOI010000130.1 GCA_937959065.1 uncultured Ignavibacteriota bacterium
GCAGGATCAATTCAACATGGGGCGGTAATCTTGTAGATATGTTCCGTTTCAAAAGAATTCTTGAAATTATAAACGAAGATAATCTCGTACAGAATTGTGAAACCGTTGGTAGGCATCTACAGGACAGGATTCACCAATTGACCGATAATCATAAGAGTAAAATCAGTAATCCGCGTGGCTTGGGTTTATTCTGCGCGTTTGATTGTGTTTCTACTGATGTAAGAAACCAGGTTCTCGATAAAGCTTTTGATAATAACCTGATTATTCTTGGATGCGGTGAAAGGGCTGTCAGATTCAGAACTCCTTTATGTATCAACGAAAATGAGATAGACGAAGGCATGAATATCCTCGATAAAGTTATTGGAAGTATAAAAGTTTAAATAATTATTAATTTTAAATTATAACATTGGCATCAAAAGAAGTAAGAGACTTATTCGTAAATTACCTTAAAGAGCATGCTCACAGGATCACTAATGAGCGTTTTCTTATTCTCGATGCCGCTATGGATGCAGATGGTCATTTTGACGCTGATGAGTTGTATTTCAAGATGAAAAATGACTATCTGAAAGTATCCAGGGCAACCGTTTACAAGACACTCGAACTAATGAGTGAATGCGGTTTATTGACCAAACATAACTTTAAGGGTGACAGAACCCGCTTCGAAACCAAATACGGCAGGAATGTCCATTATCACATTATTTGTATGTCCTGCAATAAAATACTTGAATTTGAAGCTCCAAACGTCGAAGAATTGCAGGATAAAGTGTGTAAGGAAAATAATCTGAAATCAATAGATCACACACTTCAGGTATTTGCTACATGCAATGAAAAAGATAAATGCGAAAATTACAAAGAGCACGTTGCTGAAAACGGCGGGAATTAAAATTTTTTGAAGATTAATTTAAATTAAGTCTTAATAAGTTTATTGAGTTTTATGAGAACTGCTGCGCATCTGAAAGCAGGTGAAAAAGCCGTTATTGAGGATATCAATAACGATCATCCATCAGCCCGAAGAATAATGGAAGTCGGGTTCACGCCCGGTGAAATTATCGAATTGGCGTTTGAGCCGGTATTTAAGGATCCTATTGCTATTTCCATAAGGGGAACGGTTATAGCTATCCGTAAATCCGAAGCTGAATGCATCTTAATCGATCACATAAAAGACTAAATGATACCAACTCTGGATAAGAAAGTCGAAGAAAGGACACCTTTAATTACTCTTTTGGGACATCCCAATTCGGGTAAAACAACTTTATTTAACTTGCTTAGCGGCAAGAAATATAAAACAGTTAACTATCCCGGTTCAACCGTTGAATACTCAATATCCCGAATACTTGGTAAGTACTCAGTTAATGCAAATATATTAGACTCACCCGGTATTATAAGCTTAATCCCCTGCTCGCCTGACGAGAAACTTTCTGTAGATTACATATTCGCACATCCAAAGTTCGGTGTAACAGACATAGCGGTAGTTACCATCGACGCAAGCCAGCTATCTAGGCAGTTATTACTGGTAAAACAGCTCATAAAAAGCAATTTCCGAGTTGTAATTGCACTCACTATGTGCGACATATTGAATAAAAAGGGATACGATATATCTGTAAACCGAATGAGCCAGATTTTGGGCTGTGATGTCGTTAAGGTGGATGGTAGAAACGGTGCTGGTGTGGATGACTTATTGAAGACCATCAGCAAGAATATGGAGGAATTCGAGCATACAGCTCGTGAATTACCTGACCATGGTACCCACGATGACCTGATATCATCTTTCAATGAAATTGGTCAGATAGAAAAGGAAGTAATGGTAAAGACTGATTATCATGGCGACGATAATCAGCTCCTTAATGTTAATAAAGCTAATAAACAACTTAAAGTACTATCAGCTCATTCACTCAGATTACCGGATAAGTTTTCACTAAAACTCGACCGGATATTCCTGCATAAATTCTGGGGTATAGTAATTTTCCTTCTAATAATGTCAGCCACTTTCACTGCTATTTTCTGGCTGGCAGCCCCTGTAATGGACCTGATAGACCTGTTCTTTGGCACATTATCATCATCAGCATTCGAATTAATTGGAGATAACTGGTTCGGTGACCTTGTGGCAAATGGAATTATAGCGGGGGTTGGTTCAGTCCTGATATTCCTGCCTCAGATAGTAATTCTATTCCTTATACTTGGATTATTGGAGGATACAGGGTATCTCGCGCGGGGTGCTATGCTTATTGATAAGCCTTTATCCAAAATCGGCTTAAACGGTCGCTCCTTCGTTCCTATGTTATCGGGATTTGCCTGTGCTATTCCCGCGATTATGGCTACCAGAACTATCCAGAGCAAGCGTGAAAGATTTATGACAATATTCATCCTTCCGCTTATGAGCTGCAGCGCCAGGCTTCCGGTCTATGCTTTGCTGCTGGCGTATCTTACTCCCGGTGATAAACCATGGATCGGCGGCATTGGATTAGCAATTATTTACGTTTTCAGTATTGTTTCATCCATGATTATTGCGGGTATCATTAACAAGTTCAGCAACCGAATTGTAAAAGAAAAAGATAACAGCTCATTTATTATCGAGCTCCCTGCTTACAGAAAACCAAGCTTCCGTGAAGTTATTGCCGGAATATTTAAAAATTCCGGTTCATATGTTAAAAAAGCCGGACCAATAATACTATACCTTTCATTGATTCTATGGGTGCTGACTTCCTTTCCAAACTACGATCCTGAAATACCGGCCGGTGTGGATAAAAGCAAAATAGAACAGACAATTGCATTTGAGAGGGTAACTAACTCATACGCGGCTGAAATTGGTAAAGTAATTGAACCCGTTATGCAGCCCATCGGAATGGACTGGAGAGTAGGTGTTTCTTTGATAGCAACTTTTGCGGCAAGAGAAGTATTTGTCAGCTCCATGGCTTTAATATTTAAAATCACAGATGATGACGATGATAAACTTCAGGAATCGATACTTGGTGCAATGAGTGAAGCTAAAAACGAAGCAACAGGTAAAAAACTGTTTACTACTTCAACAATAATCGGGTTAATTGTATTCTTTGTCTTTGCGATGCAGTGCCTCTCAACGGTTGCAATCTCAAAAAAAGAAACAGGCGGTTGGAAAATTCCAATACTGCAGGTAGTGGTGTTTACCGGAATAGCTTACATGCTCGCTTTCATTACTGTAAATGGATTACAAATGCTGGGCGTACAATAACTACACGTTGAAACGGAAATACACTATATCACCATCCTGAACAATATATTCTTTCCCCTCAATTTTCAATAACCCTTTCTCCTTAACAGCTTGTTCAGAACCAAGCGATATCAGATCATCATATTTCATTATCTCAGCCCGTATGAACCCTTTCTCAAAATCTGTGTGTATCTCCCCTGCTGCCTGTGGAGCTGTGCTTCCCTTTTCCAGTGTCCAGGAATGAACTTCTTTCTCACCCGCAGTGAAGAATGTAATAAGATTGAGGAGTTTGTACGCTTCCTTTATCAATCGTGACAGCCCGGACTCCTCTATGCCCATTTCCTTTAAGAAATCCTGCTTTTCTTCATCCGTTTCAAGCTGTGCAATTTCCGATTCAATCTGAACCGACAATATCAAAAATCTTGCATCTTCTTTCCTCGCTATTTCACTCACTATCTCTGAATACTGGTTACCATTGATTCCGGCCTCATCTACATTGGCTACATATACTACCGGCTTATCGGTAAGAAGATGAAGCGAATTCACTATTGCAATCTGCTCTTTACTGAGACTATCTGTGAAATACTTTGCCATTCTCCCGCCTTCAAGATGCTCCTTTAGCTGTGAGAGTATTTCAAGTTCTTTCTTGGCTTCTTTATCGCCTGATTTAGCTGTTTTACCGCTCCTGTCTATCCTCTTATCTATAGTCTCAAGGTCTTTTAATATTAACTCAGTTTCTATAGTTTCTATATCGCTTTTTGGATCGACCTTATTATCCACATGAATCACATTATCATTCTCAAAACATCTTACTATATGGATTATTGCATCCACTTCACGTATATGTGATAGGAACTGATTCCCTAAGCCTTCACCTTTTGATGCACCTTTTACCAATCCTGCTATATCGACAAATTCTATAGTCGTCGGAACTACTTTCTTTGGGTTGTACATTGCAATGAGCTTGGCTTCCCTATCATCAGGAACGATAACAGTGCCTGTATTCGGATCAATTGTACAAAAAGGATAGTTTGCTGCCTCTGCATTTTGAGTTGAAGTTAAAGCATTAAAGAGAGTGGACTTTCCGACATTTGGGAGTCCTACAATACCACATCTGAATGACATATAGGGCTAAATGTTTAAGGTTATGCGATAAATAATTTCATCAATGTTAAGTAAGCCAGTGAAAACGCGATTGGAACTGTAATATTATC
>CALGOI010000131.1 GCA_937959065.1 uncultured Ignavibacteriota bacterium
TGGAACCTACTTCTACAGATTGCAGGTTGGTGACTTTGTTGAAACAAAGAAAATGATATTAGTTAAGTAAATAAATTTTAAATTTTTATTATAAATTCAACCCTTCGTGATTTTCACGAAGGGTTTTTTGTTTGAAACTTAATAGGCAGAGAGGCCATAAAAATTTTACTATATATAGAAGTGCCATCTTACTCAAATATAAAATTCAAAACGCATTATTGTGTTTATAAATAATTTGATTTTTTAAAATTGCTTAATATCCTGTGGAGTTGTGATTACATGTTATGGTTAAAACTAATGCTAGTGTTGTAAGGTATTGATGTAGTTTTGTTTAATGTTTAATTTTCAGTCACCTAAGTGGGGTGGAACCATAGTGAAACGATTATTATAAAATTTCTGAAAATTGGAAGGATTAGTTTGAGTTTATCCTTTTATAATTTCTTTATTTTAAAAATTAATCGTAGAAACATGAACAAACACTTCACTTTCGTGACTATTATTGTTTTGGTTTCATTTGGATTTTTACTTGGGCTATCATCAGGTGATGGCAGAAAAATTCCAAGAGATCCAAATGCAAACTTCGATAATCCACAGGTTGTTAAAGGTCCGGTTCTTGATAATCCATCAAGTACTTTAAATGAATCATTCGAAGGTGTTACATTTCCTCCGGCAGGCTGGACCAAGTTAAATCCGGACGGAGGAACCGGATGGGTAAGACAACCCGCAGGAGTATCTCCGATACCGGGGTGGAATGGAGGTACTACTTCGGTTCCTACAGGAGGCGGAACAGCCGCTGCATATTGTACCTGGAATACTGGAGGTGCTTCATCAAATGATCAGTGGCTAGTATCTCCTCAAATTACAAATGTTCAGCCAAATGACTCTCTTTCATTCTGGTTACTAAAACCCGGATATACAAGTGCAAGCTATTTAGATAGTATTGATGTTTTGATATCCACAACTACTCCAACTGTTGGAGCTTTCACAACTGTTGTTCAAAAAATTGTGATTCCGGCAGCTTCTAATGATACTCTCTGGAAGAAGTATTCATACAGACTTGGGGATTACGTCTCAGCCGGATCCAACATTTATATTGCATGGAGAGAACATGTAGCTGATAATTTTAATGATGGTGCTGCATTTTTATTAGATTTAGTATCTGTTACTGAAGGGGGCAGCCCTCCTTCAGTGTGTAATTTGTTTGCAGGTTCATGGGCACCTGCAAACACATATCCTCCGACACCATCAGGAAGTGGGCACAGCGCAGCAGCATGGTTAGCTGATACACTATATACTTCTTTAACAACGAATGGGGTACCAACAACAACAATCATGCGTTATACCTGGGGAGGTTCCTGGTCAACTGGTGTTTCATTGCCGGTAGCTAGAGGAGGTGGAAGCCTGACCAAATGCGGAAACAAATTATATTATATAGGTGGGGGTGAGACCAGCGTTACTATCGGAACCAACTCCACATATGAATATGACCCCGGGACAGGAGCATGGACACAGAAAGCTAATTTACCTGCATCACTATCCGGACATAGTGCAGTTTCATGGGGGGATAGTGTTGTTATTGTTATAGGAGGTCCCTGGGGTGCAACAGGTTCAAGTAATCTTGATGTTCATTACTACAGACCTGGCTCTAATACCTGGGGAACAATTTCTAATTCCCTCCCGTCAGGAGCTGGTAGGAGAACGTTTGCTTTAGGTTTGGTAGATGGAAATAAAATTGTCATGTCTTGTGGTTATAATGGAGCATTTTTAAACAGTACTTACATTGGAACTTTAGGTACAAACGCAAGCCAGATTAATTGGACTGCAGGGCCTAATGCTCCAGCACCAGGAACAAGTAGACCGGGTGGTACCTCCTATGGTGATTTTTTCTTTGTGATAGGTGGTGAGATATCCGGACAACCAAGAAGTACAAATACTTACGTTTATTCAGGCAGTGGTAATGCCTGGGTTGATACAATTTCAAATTTACCGCCTAGTGGTTTATCAAATATGTATAATTCGGTAGCTGCAAAATGTATAAATGACACTGTAAGCCTTTTCATGATTGGAGGATATGATGGAGCAGCTTATGTTGACAATTTTAATGTAACAAGAGGAGGTTTATTAACCTCGCTAGACCCAGTTAGTAATATTGTCCCTGAAAAGTTTTCTTTATCACAAAACTATCCTAATCCCTTTAACCCGAATACAAAGATAAAATTCGAAATTCCTAAACAAAGCTTTGTAGTTTTAAAGGTATATGATATAACCGGTAGGGAGGTTGCAAATCTGGTCAGTGGTATTAGAAGCGCGGGAATATATGAAACAGAATTTGACGGAAGTAAATTGTCGAGTGGAACTTATTTTTACAGGATAGAGGTGGATGATTTTGTTCAAATTAAGAAAATGGTGTTGATTAAATAATTCGTATATATGTAAAAAGCCTCATTCAATTCCGGATGAGGCTTTTTTAAAAAAATCAAAATGCTTGATAATTCTACTCATTAAGATTCTTTGGCGGTTTGATAGTCTCAATTATTTCCATGCATTCGGTAGTTTCTTTCCCAAGGTAAGGATTATACTTTGTGTAAGAAGGGGAATCCTCAAAATACCAGAATGCACCTTTCCCATTCAAAGCTCTATCACAATAATATTTTAATATCACTTTATCTTTAACACCATAGTTTTTTATTACAGGTGTCATTAGCCTGGATAGAACAGAGTAATGATATCTTTGAATGTTAAGATCATTTGTTGATTCCAGGTCATCGATCACTTTTAATAATGCTAACCTGTAATCGTTCCAGTAAGCTCTCATTTCACCGGTAAGTGAATTTGAATCGATTCTTGACATCATTTCTTTAAATAAACTAATCCCGATGCTAGTGTTTTCAGGCTTATCAAAACATAATGAATAACTTATACTCATATAACTATCCATTAAATCATTCATAGATACTCTGAAAACATCTATTGCAGGACCAAATTTTAAACTGTCAACTTTAAAATAACCCGGTTCTATTTCTTTATTTGTACCGGTGACTGTATCGATTTTTTTAGTGGTTGTATCTTTTTTCCAGGGATTGTCCTCCTCCTTATCACCACAAGAAACTGTACTAAATAAAAAAAGAAGGAATCCAAGATTTAACATTAATCTAATAAAATTCATAGTTTACAATTATTTGACTGATTGGATTTATTTAATAATATAGTTCAAAAAAACACAAAATTATAATATTTTGCAAGATAATTATAATTTTTAGTATATTTAACAGAAATGAATTAATATATTGTATCTTATGATATTGTAGATTAAATTATATCTACCAATATGTAAATTTTAAGTTTATTTCACAAATCAGCAAAAGGAGCAGTTCAATAATTATCAACTATTAATTATAATTGGTTATCCATCGTGACCAAAGTTGATTATACTTAATAGTTGTGTTTAAATAATCACTTTTCTTAAAAACTCTTAAACAAACAAAAGGGAGTGAAAAATGAAACTTAAATTTTTAACCTCTTTCCTTGTGTTATGTTTGGTAGGATTTTTAGCATTCAATTTCTCTGATACACCTGATCCGAATGCTGACTCTACACCTTATAACACAGGCATCTCAAATTCCCAAGGTGACACAGTACCTCCGGGAGGATTTCCATACCCAACCAGGTTCAACTGGAACTACTCAACTATTCCAGGCGTTAGCGCCGGAACAGTTGGAGCAACCAGAATTAATAATAACTACATTTTGAACCGTTGGAACAGTACCTCATTTTACAGGTATGCTGATACCGGTCCTGGTGGTGGTCCTGGTACATTAACTGACTCAGGAACATATGTTGGTTCTATCCGGGATATGACCGTTCATGATGGATTCCTTTGGGGTGGACAGGCTGCAGGTACTTTGTACAAAATGAATCCTAACACTCTTGCAACTGTAACTACTTTCTCAACAGCAGCTCAGTTCAGAGCTATTGCTTATGATCCAAACAGAAAAGGTTTCTGGGGAACAAACTTTAGTGGTAACATTCTTTGTTATGATACTGCAGGTGTTCTTAGAGGAACAATCACATCAGCTTTAACCGGTAAATACGGTGCTGCATGGGATAGTGCTTCTACTCCTGGTGTTGGCGCAGTCTGGGCATGGAGTCAGGCTACTTCATCAAGTGACCTTGTTAAATATAATGCTTCAACAGGTGCTATTATTAATTCTTGGAACTTTACAGCTGTAGGTACTGAGATCGCTGGTGGAGCTGAGATAACAGTGCAGAGCGGTAGATTTGTATTAGCACTTAACTTCCAGAACTTCGCAGTTGCAGGTTATGACTTAGGTCCTGCTGGCGGCGGTGGCGGTACTCAAACGCTTTGCTTCAACAGAGGCGGACTCTGGAAATCAATTCCTGACAACTTAACTGGTAGTGCAAGAGATACTATCAATGTAACTGGAAATGCCGGTACATTGACAGATATAACTGTAGTTATTGATACAGTTATCCACACATGGATCGGTGACCTGGTATTTGATCTTCGTCACGGTAGTGAAACTGATTCATTATTTGCTTGGATCGGTACTGGTACATTCGGTAACAGTGCAGATAATCTGTTCGGTATAAGATTAACTGACTCTGCTTCTTCACAGTTAGTATCCGTTACTTCAGGTACTCCTCCTCCGGGACAATATTTACCTGGTGGTAGAACTGGTGTTGATTCATTGAAGAAACACTTCGTAAGAGGTCCTGCAAATAATGTTGCCGGACAATGGATACTTAACATGCATGACAGAGCAGGTGGTGATACCGGTTCATTAAGGAAATGGAGTATCTGTTTCTACGGTAGTAATTTCACACAAATTATCTCAAGCAACAGTAGTACACCAGATAAGTACACATTATCACAGAACTATCCAAATCCATTTAACCCATCAACAAAGATTAACTTTGCAATTCCAAAAGCTGGTTTCGTAAGCCTTAAAGTTTACGACATGCTTGGAAGAGAAGTTAAGACACTAATTGCTGAGCAATTAAATGCTGGTGAATTCATCGCTGAATTCAATGGTGCTGGATTATCAAGTGGTACTTACTTCTACAGACTCGAAGTTGGAGATTTTGTACAAGTTAAGAAAATGGTACTTCTGAAATAATTTCAGGTTATACTTATATTTAAAACCCTCTTGCTGAAATAAGCAAGGGGGTTTTTTATTTTTAAAGACTTAAATGTAGTTGTTGTTTTTATTATTTTTGATAAAATAAATATATCCATGCCTAAACTCACGATACAGGATCTTATAAATTCAAATCAAATTAAAGGAAAAAGAATTCTAATCAGAGTGGATTTTAACATACCATTGGATGAAGATGGTAATATAACCGACGATAAAAGAATTATTGAATCCTTACCTACCATTAAGGCGATAATTGAAAATGGGGGAAAATGTATTCTAATGAGTCATTTAGGACGTCCCAAAGGTGAAAAGAATCCGAAATATTCACTAAAAGTAGTTGCAAAGAGATTATCAGAATTACTGGATAAAGAAGTTCTTTTTACAGATGATTGTATAGGAGAGGGAAATGAGATTATTATTGAAGGTATGGAAGACGAAGCAGTCTTGTTATTGGAGAATTTAAGATTTTATAAGGAAGAGGAGATGAATGATAAGAATTTTGCTAAGAAACTAGCATCGTATGGTGATATTTATATAAATGATGCATTTGGTACAGCTCACAGAGCGCATGCGTCAACCGAAGGTGTTACACATTATATAAATGAGTGTGCTGCAGGATTTCTTATGGAAAAGGAATTGAAATATCTTTCTTCGGCAATAGATAACCCCCGGAGACCGTTATGCGCTATTTTGGGTGGTTCAAAGATTTCCGGGAAAATAGATGTAATTCAGAATTTACTCGAAAAAGCTGACAGCATTCTTATAGGCGGTGGAATGATGTTCACATTCTATAAAGCCCTTGGACTAAATATCGGAAAATCGATTCTTGAAGATGATAAAGTTGAGTTAGCAAAAGATTTACTTGTTAAAGCAAAAAAAATGAATAAACATTTACTTTTACCTGTAGATGTAGTTTTTGCTAATAAGTTTGAAAATGATGCAGAAACAATCATCCTCGATTTTGATAAAGTTACCGATAAATACAATGACTGGATGGGAATGGATATTGGACCGGAAAGCATAACGCTTTTTAAAGAGAGGATTTTGGCATCAAAAACAATTGTGTGGAACGGTCCAATGGGTGTATTTGAAATGGATAATTTTGCTAAAGGAACGTTTGAAATAGCTAATGCATTGGCAGAAGCCACTGTAAAAGGAGCAATTACCATTGTGGGGGGCGGAGATTCAGCAAGTGCAATTGCAAAAGCCGGGTTAGATGAGGAAGTTACGCATGTTTCTACCGGGGGTGGAGCATCTCTCGAATTTTTAGAAGGGAAGAATCTTCCTGGTGTTGAAGCTTTAAGTAATGTTTAATTACTATCTGTCAACAACAGCTGCCATGAATTCACCTTCGCAAGCCAATTCACCGCCGATGTAGTTCTTGTAGGCTTTTCCCTCTATTTTACATATTCCTCTCTTGTAATTAAGAAGCTTCATTTCAAATATAAGTTGATCTCCCGGAACAACAGGTTTCCTGAATTTCACCTTATCAATGGCAGCAAAATAAGCCATTTTCTTTTCCGGATTATCTATATCATTTAGGAGCAATATAAACCCACATTGGGCCATTGCCTCAACTATTAGTACTCCGGGCATTATTCTTTTAACAGGAAAATGTCCCTGGAAAAAAGGTTCATTATATGTAACGTTCTTTAAACCAACAATTCGTGTTCCTATCTCAATTTCAAGTATTCGGTCAACCAGTAAGAAAGGATATCGATGAGGCATTACTTCGAGAATTTTTTCGATATCTAACACAGCTTCACTGGATTTCTTTACCTGAAATTTCTTTTCAATTTTCTTTTGGAGGTAGAGCTTCCTTAGTATTTTGGTAAATTCCACATTAGATTTGTGGCCTGGTCTTGCTGCCAAAATCTGTCCTTTAACTGGTGCACCAATTAAAGCAAGATCTCCTATAAGGTCAAGTAATTTATGCCTGGCAGGTTCGTTTTTGAAACGTAATTCCTTATTATTTAGAATTCCGTTAGAACCTAATATCACACTATCTTCGATTCCCAGGCGTTTTTTTAGACTATCAAAGTCTTTTTCAGATATATCCTGATCAACAATTACTATGGCATTATTTAAATCACCTCCCTTTATCAATCCTTGTTGTCTTAAATACTCTACCTCTTTTAAAAAACAAAATGTTCTTGCCGGAGCATATTCTGTTTTAAACTCTTTCTGGAAATTAAATAAACCTGTATGCTGTACTCCCAGGGCAGGATTGTTGTAGTCTATTACCACTGAAACTCTAAAATCATCTTTTAAGGGGAGTGCTACTATATCTACATGATTTTCCTCATCCTGGTAATGAACAGTATCATCAATTACAAGGTAATCCCGTTTAGCTTCCTGCTCTTGTATTCCTGCTTTAGTAAGAGTCTCAACATAAGCAAGTGCACTTCCATCCATAACAGGAGGCTCATTTGAATCCAGCTCCACTATTATGTTATCTATTTCACATCCCATGATAGCCGCCAGAACATGCTCAACCGTATGTACTTCAACCCCTTCTTTAGCAATAGTTGTTCCTCTTGAAATATCTATAACGTGATCTATATCTGCAGGAATTTCCGGAGAATTCTCTTTATCTGTACGGATAAACTTAATTCCGTAATTTTCCGGTGCGGGTTTGAACGTCATATTGGACTTGTTCCCAGTATGCAGTCCGACTCCGGAAAGAGTAACTGGTTCCTTAATGGTTCTTTGCTTTTCTAACATCAGGATTTATTTGATTTAGAAGACTTTAATAGTTCTTCAAGGTTGGAGATTCTTTCTTCGAGCTTTCCAATATTCTTAATCTGGGCTTCATTTTTCAGGTTTTCAGTATTAGGCTTTGCTCGGTATCCGGTATATAATCCCGGTTTTTCAATGGATTTTGAAACGCCCACAGAAGCTCCTATCATTACATCATCACAAATTGAAATATGACCAACAATACCTGACTGGCCCCCAATCATACATCGCTTACCGATCTTTGTTGAGCCTGCAATGCCAACCTGTGCAGCTATTACGGTATCTTCATCTATTGTAACATTATGTGCGATTTGCACCTGATTGTCAAGCTTTACACCTTTGGATATTAATGTTTCGCCAATAGTAGCTCTATCTATTGTACAATTACTTCCTATTTCAACGTCATTACTTATTTTAACAATCCCATTCTGTGGAATCTTGAGGTAAGAGCCATCTTCCTGGCGGGCTTGTCCAAATCCGTCACAACCTATAACAGAACCGGAGTGAATAATTACATTATCACCAATTTCGCAGTATTTGTAGATTGATACATTTGGATAAATAATACAATTTTTTCCGATCTTTACACCTTTTCCCAATGTACAATTGGGAAAAATTTTAGTGTTATCACCAATTGAACAATTGTCTGAAACGCTTGTGAATGGTCCAATAAAAAGATCATCACCTAACTCTACATCATTTCCAATAATACATTCATCTGAGATACCATCAAAATCATCCCCATTTTTATCATCAAATTTCTCAAGAAGTATTAAAAATGATCTGTAAGGATCATGCACTCTTAATATTGACAGATTGTCTCGTTTTCTTTGGATATTAAAATCCCTGGAAACTATAACTGCACCTGCGTTGGTTGTTTGAAAATATTTTTCGTAGAGCGGATTGGAAATAAATGTAATTTCGCTTGGATTTGCCGTTTCAATTTTAGCAACATTGGTAATTTCCAGGTCGGGGTCGCCGTCAAGATCGGCGTCAAGTAATTCTGATATTTCGCTGGTTTTCATTAATTATTTAATTACAAATTTATGGTCCATTGACAAGTTCCTGAACCTTTGCAGTGATATCATATCTCTCATTTACATAAAGTAAAAGTATTTCACTGCTTCTATCAAAAACATAATCAAAATCTTCTTCACGTGCAACCTGTTG
>CALGOI010000132.1 GCA_937959065.1 uncultured Ignavibacteriota bacterium
TCAAAAAATATAAATTATCTTCACTATCGAGAATTATGTTATCCGCACCACCTTGTGCACTCCATATTGAATCCCCGTTTATGTTAATTGCTTTAATAAAACCATCCTGTATATAAATGGTATTGTCTGAACCAATTACGGGAATACTGACCGATGTACCGCCACTGTTATCCTTCTTCCATCTTAAATTTCCATCTTTATCAATGGAATATAAAATTCTTTTTCTCCATTCCCTGAAATATAAATTATTAAAACCATCTATAACTAATCCTATTGAATAGGCATTCACTGTGTCAAATGAAAACTGCCAGAGCAATGCCCCGTTTTTATTAAGTTTCGATATCATTGACCCGCTTACATAAATATTTCCATCACGGTCCATTGCATTATATCTTCCTGCTGAAAATGAATTGTATGGTATATTTCCATTTGACCATTTAATACTTCCATCCGGATTTATTGCAGAAAAACCAGATGCAGTATAAGTATAGATCACACCTTCTCCGTCAATCATTACTTTATTGTATGCTGGCCATGGATTTGACCATAACCTGTTCCCGCTGCTGTCATAACAGTAAAGCCCATTAATTGTGTGGAAATAAACCCTCGTTTCTTCCTTGTTCATTGAGACTGCTGAAAAATTTGATGAAGTCAAACTATCCCTCTTCCATATCACTCTTCCGTCCGGAGCAAATTTGAATAATGATCCCGGCTGGTTATCATCCTGGTAATAAATGTTACCTTGTGAATCTACACAATATTCGCTGCCGTCAGTTAACGCTCCATTCTGGTTTGCAAACGACCACTCAAGCGTTCCATTTACAACCGGGCTTACGTATACATCAGAAGCATTATTACCGGTCTGGCGACCATCGTAACCGAATTGAGGCCACATTGGTTTGTTATCAGGTTCTATGTATTTTACTGATTCATCGCACCCATATAATAATAATGCGAATACTATTAGAAAGGAAATTTGCTTCATGGTAGTTTACTTTTATAAAAATTTAAATCCGCTTTACATTAAAATCAATACTCATTTTATTGCTGATTGATTTGCTTGGTTGCCAGCTTGCCCGATACTACTACCGCTGCTGCATTATTAAGCTCGACATTCTCTGTAGTGTTGATTTTGTTAAGAATTCCTGTAAATAATCTGTCTTTCGTACTCCGCCTCTTTTTGAAATCAACAATATATCTGAGTGTGAACTGTACAAAGCTGTCATTGGCAGTCATATTCTTCTTTGGATCTATCGTTGCATCTTCGATAAGATACTTTCTTACAAGGTTCTTCCATTCATCATCTGCGTTCTTTGCATATTCTCCTATTACTTCATCACCTGTCTGCTGAACTATTCTCCTTGCCTCATCGTAATCACTCCCGAATGCAATTGGTATCTTAACTTCGTCCCATACAAAAGGAAAGTCCTGCGAATAATTAAATACCGGCTCTTTAAATACAAAGCTGTTCGCTATCCTCACTATTCTTCCGCTGTACTGGTCGCCGTCTATCCACTCACCCAGCTCCATAAGTGTAGTTCTGAGTACCCCTATGTCGATCACGTCTCCTTTTATTCCGCCCAGCTGTACCCGGTCACCAGTCGAATAAAATCCGCCGAAGCTTATCGCAATCCAGCCCGCTAAACTCGCTATCACTTCCTGCAGCGCGAATGCGACACCCGCACCCGCTACACCTAGTGCTACCGTAAGTCCGCCGAGCTTCTCATAAAATACTATCGTAATGAAAAGAACTATGATAATGTAACTGGCGAATGATATTACCTTCCTTGATTTATACCGCGCGTCATTGGTCGAAAAATACTTATATGAGCCGCGCTTTATTAATCCGGCTATAATATTTATTAATATAATACCGCCGATGACAATAAGCACCTTCTGAACGGTCGGGTCTTCGAGTAATATCCAGA
>CALGOI010000133.1 GCA_937959065.1 uncultured Ignavibacteriota bacterium
CCCGGTCCCGGGAGTTACTGTCCAGATCGAAGGTGGTGGTGCAACTGTTCCCGACAATAATGGTACTTTTTCTGTTTCCATCGATACCAAACCGTACAATTTAACACTCTTAGAAAGGTCGGCTAATGTTGGAGTAAGATATGAAGGATTAACTACTACCGAACCTGAATTAAAAATGTTCGGTATTAGATCAGGAAAACATGCCAATACCGAAGGATTAAAAGTTACCTTCCCCTCCGTGACAGGTTCAGCTGTAATTAAATTCATCAGCCAGGATTTATTTTACTCTACTGAAGCTATCGCCACCGGCGGCGAAACTACTAAACTTTTAACTATCGAGTGGCCTAGCGCGAAAGAGTCTATAAACGGATTTCTTATTTATCTTTCCAAAGACCAGAATAATTATTTAAAATATCTTGAGTATCCAATAACTATTTTTAAGGGATCTAATACGATGCAGACAGTTGACCTGACTTATCCGGGCAGTTCTACTGAACCGGGAAGTTCAACCGTTAATGTCTATCTGCCCGGTTATAAATACAATACAAAGGGATATTCAATTTACGCTGACTTCCTTGGGCTCAATAGGAATGCAAGCATTTTACTTTCATCAGCAGAAGCAGATATTCAAAACACTAGAGTTCTCGTCCCCCTCAAGCTCCCCTTCGCATTCAGATTGAAGGTTTCAGGAAATGGCTCTTTCAAAGATGGTTCGGGATTTGTCAATTATACATATACACAACCGCAATCGACGGTTAATATTGAGAGTGAAACACCGCCCGAGTTACTTGCACCCCAGGATAAACTGGTTGGCTTCTCTGACAATACAAGGTTCTCTTATGAAACCGGCTCGGGAACAGGAATCTACGTTGCGCATTTTCACTCTTTCTTTCCTGAAGGTGATTTCTATATAGTTACAACCGGCAGAAATATTACCGCTCCTGTTTCGAAGAGCCAGGGCATATTGGATGGGAATGAATATCAATGGTATGTTACAAAGCACATGCTGTACTTCGATGTGAATGACTTTGTAAAACCTATTACTTTTCAGAATGACCTCGGATACAAAGCTATTACCTTTTCCGAAAAGAGGACTTTCAAGAAAAGTTTCAATTAAAACTTACTTTTTAAAAAATTTT
>CALGOI010000134.1 GCA_937959065.1 uncultured Ignavibacteriota bacterium
TAAAACCCGTCTGCGGTATAATACATAAAGATCCTTGGATTAACCTTCTTCATTTTAAAGAAATCCCAGGCAGTTCCGAGATGAACTTCAACCCTGTTGGCCGTTCCGGGCACTGTAAAGAAAATATCGTTGTAATATTTATAAATATTATACTTTCTGCATAGGGGGGTGGTAATGTAACGGATGAACCTATAGAAGATTATTCCGACAGTAAGATAAAGAGGTATTTCCCAGATCAAGTGCATCTGATTACAATATGATTAGAGAGCAATAACACAATATTACGAAAATGTAAAAAAATTAAAAACGCATTAAGGATAAAGGGTGGGGTTAAATATATACTATTTTTAAAAAAAATTACGGATTTTCAGATAAACTAACCAAATCACGCATTGACTCTCCGTGGTCTAACAACCCAGGAAGTAAAACAAAGAATTTCCGCAGGGCAAATTAATAAAGCCCTTAAATCCGAGACTAAGTCGATCTCACGAATAGTCATAGAGAACGTATTTTCGTTATTCAACTTCATAATACTGGGAATAATAATTTTCGTACTGATATTCTATTTAAAGAACGGAGATGACAGACTATTACTGGATTCAGTTGGTATATGGCTTGTAGGTATAACCAATACAGCAATTGCTCTTTACCAGGAAATTAAGTCAAAGATCGCACTGGATAAGGTAAATTTACTTTTGAAAAAGTCTGTAACTGTTATACGTGATGGAGATGAAGTTGAGATCGGGCAAAACGAGGTTGTAAAAGACGATGTAATCCAAATCAATTCAGGGGATCAAATTATAGTCGATGGGAAAGTTCTCGAGTCCAGGTATCTGGAGATAGATGAATCTTTGCTATCGGGTGAATCACTTCCAATTGAGAAGGAGATCGATGACGAGGTGCTTTCGGGAAGCTATTGCGTAAGCGGCAGCGGTTACTACCGGGCTGAAAATGTAGGAGAAGAGATATACGCTAATTCGGTTACAAAACTCGCTAAAAAGTATAAGTTTGTTTTAACACCGCTGCAAAAAAAGCTGAACTTAATACTCGAAGTCACATTTTTGTCGGCACTTTTTATAGTTGGATTAGAAACTCTTTCATACTTTACAGGTACGCCCGGCATTAATGAAAATGATTTTGTAAGACGGATAGCAACAATACTTATATCACTTATTCCCCAGGGATTGATCTTCTTCGCCAGCGTAACGTATGCGCTTGGCGTATACAGGATAAGTAAGTTAGGTGCCATTGTTGAGAAACTTAACGCGATAGAATCCTTTTCCAGCATAGAGATAGTATGTATGGATAAAACCGGGACAATAACGGAGAATAATCTCAGAGTTAAACATATTAATAATCTTTCTGACTCAATTTCAAAAGATGATGCTTTAGGGTTTCTTGGGACTTTCATAGAACACTCCTCAGATAAGAATGCAACAATCCGGGCTATAAAGGAGTTACCTGTATCAAATGCATTGGTTTTCAAGGATGAGCTTCCCTTTAAATCAGAGAATAAATACAGTATTGTCGAATTCGAGGAGGAAGGTAAATCTGTTTGTTATATTCTGGGAGGATATGATGTTTTGTATGACAATCTGGCGAAAGAGGATTATAATAACGCACAGCATATTTTTGAAACATCCGGGATTAGCGTATAACGGAACTTGCTGTTTGGGGTAGTAAAAAATGCAGATACTTTAAATGATATCCTGCAAGGGGGGACAAACATGTTAATTGAACCTCTGGTTATAGTTTCAATATCCGACACACCAAGAGAGGATGCAGCAGAAGCTCTCGAGTTGTTCGACAAGAATAATATTTCCGTTAAGATATTATCGGGTGATTCAGCTGATTCAATATCTGCTATTTTAACAGATATTGGTAGGAAACCAAACCCCGAGTCAATCATAACGGGTAAGGAACTTGAGGGAATTGACCCCTCGGAGTTAAGAGGTCTAATAGAAAGCAAGGGGGTTTTCGCAAGATTAAAACCCGATCAGAAATTAGAAATAATCCGTGCATTAAAGAAAAGCAAAGTTTACACTGCAATGATCGGTGACGGGGTCAATGACCTTCCCGCAATCAAGGAAGCAGATATGGGTATAGCTATGGAAGAAGGCAGCCAGATCACCACGGAAGTAGCTGATATGGTATTATTAAAGAAACGATTCTCCCTGCTTCCGAAAATATTCGATGAAGGTAATAAGATCGTTAACTCTGTGAGCTATATATCCAAGTTATTCCTTACAAAGAATTTCATAGTAATATATATAGCAATATTATCTATATTGTTTCTACTCGACTTCCCTCTTACTCCGCGGCGGGTTGCCCTGATAAACATATTCGGAATATCATTGCCGGCATATCTATTAATGCTAAGAAATACAAATGTCAGCAAAAACCATAATTTCATAAAGGATATTTTCACATTTATAGTTATGGCAGGCGCTGTTATAATTGTAGCCGGATATATTGGTATTTGGCTGACAAATTCATTCTTCCCCGGTTCAGAAGAGCATATAAGTATGATAATGCTTTCAATAATGGTATTTATCTCCATCGCAAACTATATTATTGTTGCCATTAGATATGAAAAAGAAAAAGCTTATTTTTACGTTAGCGGGATCATACTGGTGATTTTATACATATTCTTTGCAATTACGAATTATGACGCTCCCATATATAATCTAATAAAGATATTTTACGAGATCGACTTTGTACCTTATAAATATTGGCTGGTAATCATGCCAATGAGTATAGCAGGGTCGTATGCTTTATATTATGGTCAAAAGATAATGGAAAAGATATGCAAAATAGCTTAATACATTGAATCTGAACGGTTTATCATCAAGTGAAGTTAATGCGAGAATAGAGAAAGGTCTCGTCAACAAATCCTCTAATGAAAAGAGTAAGACAGTAAGTGAGATCTTTATAGAGAATATATTCTCCGTATTCAATTATATAATTTCATTTATAATATTTGCAATTCTCTTCTTTTACTGGAGGACAGGCGATGTAAACCTTATACTGGACTCCTTAGGACTGTTTACTATCGCAATTATGAACACCGGGATTGCGATATTCCAGGAAATCAAAGCCAAGCGGGCACTCGACAAAGTAAGCCTGCTTTTAAAGCGTGAGGTGACCGTTATCAGGGATGGCTCAGAGAAGGAGATCGGGAGAGGAGACCAGATCGTAGTTGACGGCAAAGTAGTAAAGTCGAATCATCTTGAAATAGACGAATCCTTGCTAACCGGAGAATCCCATCCTATCAATAAAAAAGATGATGATGAACTACTTTCCGGCAGTTTTTGCGTATCAGGTAACGGATACTATACTGCTGAAAAAGTCGGAGGAGACAGCTATGCGGCACAGATAACAGATCTTGCTAAGAAATTTAAATTCAG
>CALGOI010000135.1 GCA_937959065.1 uncultured Ignavibacteriota bacterium
GACGTATTGGGGTTAATGGGCGATTCGTCCGATAATATCCCGGGTATCAAAGGTGTTGGTGAAAAGACAGCGATTGCTTTAATTCAGGAGTACGGTTCGATAGATAACATATACAAGAATGTTGATTCAATCACTAAACCCAAGCTTAAAGAAAAGATAATTAATGACAAGGATATGGCTATACTTTCCCGCAGGCTGGTTACAATAAAGACCGATGTGCCGCTTGAAATAAAGCTGGAGGATCTAAAACGAAGAGAAAATCATCCGCAAGAACTTGCAAAGTTGTTCGATGAACTGGAATTCAAATTTCTGCTTAAAAAATATGCTGCAGAGAATGGAGTTTCGGTAGCACCGAAAGACGGGAAAAAAGTCAAAGCAAATACAAAGAAAAAGCCGAAAGAAGAGCAGCTACAAATACAGGTGGATATTCCTGAGCATACAGGAAAAGTATTAACGATAAAAGATGTAAAGCATAATTACGATTTTATCATTGATGAGAAAGAATTAAAAAAGCTGATTAAAAGAATATCTAATGAGCCGATAGTTACTATCAGTACCGAGACGGATTCTGATGATCCAATGCTTTCAAACCTGATCGGGATGTCAATAGCGGTAGACGATAATGAGGCCTACTATATCAGCATTCATGGTGAAGAAAACATTAGCGGAAGTGATTCATTATTTGATAAAGAGGAAAAGCAGAAACAAGAGAAGCGAGAAGGTGTTAATATAAACTCAGCAATTAAGCTTTTAAAACCATTACTGGAGAGTAGGAAAATACAATTCATTGGTGAAAACTTAAAGTATGATTACCTAGTGTTAAAACGGCACGGAGTGGAGCTAAGCAATCTTTACTTTGATACACACATTGGAGCGTTTATACTAAGACCGGAGGGAATACATTCGATCACTTCCCTATCGGAAAAATACTTAAATTACCGACCAATTTCTTTGACGGAAATTACAGGAACAGGTAGAAATCAGATCACACTTGACAAAGCCGATCTTACAAAAGCCGGTGAATACTGCGCGGAAAAGATCGATGTCACATTACAGTTGTTTCACAGAGTGAAGTACGAGCTTGAGAAAACGAATTTAATGAAGGTTTGCAGTGATATAGACTTCCCTCTCATTAAAGTGTTGGCTGATATGGAATATGAAGGAATAAAAGTTGATCAGAAGATATTATCCCAAATTGATAAAGAACTGGTAAGATTAATCGATGAATATGAAAAGAAGATCTACAAGTTAGCCGGAACAAAGTTCAATATTAACTCCACTAAACAGCTGGCAGAAATTTTATTCGAAAAGTTGAAACTCACCCCCTTAAGGAAGACCAAGACGGGATTCTCTACCGATGTTAAGGTACTGGAAGAATTGAGGTATCAACATGAGATAGCAGAGGTGATAGTAGATTACAGGATGCTTACAAAGCTAAAGTCGACATATGTAGAAGGACTTTCAAAAGCCATTAATCCGAGAACAGGCAGAGTACACACTTCATACAGTCAATCAATCGCTGCAACAGGCAGGCTTTCCAGTATTAATCCAAATCTGCAAAATATACCCATACGTAGTGAAGCAGGACGCAGCATAAGGAAGGCATTTGTACCAAGAGATAAGAGTTATCAGTTGATGTCAGCCGATTATTCACAAATCGAGTTAAGAATAATGGCACATTACGCTGATGATAAGAATATGATAAATGCTTTCAAAAGGAATCACGATATTCATACAGAAACCTCGATGAGGGTATTTAATGTTGCAAAAGATAAAGTCACTCCTAATATGAGGCGAAAAGCAAAAGAAGTGAACTTTGGAATAATATATGGCATTGGAGCTTTTGGGCTTGCAAGCAGGCTGGAGATTAAAAACTCGGAGGCAAAGGAAATTATTGAGCGTTACTTCAAGGAGTATCCGAAAGTTAAAGATTACATGGAAAGGACGAAAGAATTCGCGAGAGATTTTGGTTATGTTGAGTCAATTGCAGGACGAAGAAGATATCTTATGCAAATCAGGAATAAGAATGCTGCAGCACGCGCTGAGGATGAAAGAGCAGCAATTAATATGCCTATACAGGGAACAGCAGCCGATATGATCAAGATAGCTATGATTAATATTGATAAAGAGATTAGAAAACGTAAGTTGCAATCAAAGATGTTATTACAGGTGCATGACGAACTTGTATTCGAAGTAAAAAATGATGAAATAGATGAACTTAAAGAGCTGGTAATAGATAAAATGAAGAATGCTATTAAATTAAACGTACCAATTGAGGTCGAGGTAGGTATCGGAGATACCTGGTTCGATGCACATTAAAATGAACAAACTAAATACAAAAAGGGTTGAGGTAATAGTTTACAGGAAAGTTAAAGCCGGATACCGATATCTACTTTTAAAAAGATCCGAGAGTGTAAAATACCCGGGTATCTGGCAAATGGTGAGCGGAACAATTGATGAAGGGGAAGAAATTTATAAAACTGCACTCAGGGAGTTGAAAGAAGAGACCCAAATCGAACCCGAGGAATTTTATATCCTGCCAAAGATTACTGAGTTCTATAATTTTCTGGATGATGATGAGATAAGCTTTGCTCCAATATTCCTTGTTAAAGCAAAATCTGCAGAAGTAATACTTTCAGAGGAGCATTCAGAATTTAAATGGGTAGATTTTCACAAAGCATATAAGATGGTTCATTGGGTTCAGTGGAAAGAGAATATTCAGCTTACTGAAAAGATTCTCAGAAATAAAATATTGTTTAGATCTCTACAAAAAATCGAATTAAAATAAAATTACATGATAGTAGTAACAGGAGGAGCGGGTTTTATCGGAAGCGCAATCATCTGGAAGCTTAACCAGATGGGAATCGAAGACATTATTGTTGTCGATAGATTTGATGAAAACGAGAAATGGCGCAATTTAATTCCGCTCAGGTTTATGGATGTTTTTGACAGTGAAGCATTCCTTGAATATATGACTCATGATTTTCTTGAAAAAGCCGGTGTAGAGACAATTTTTCATATGGGGGCCATTAGCGCAACTACGGAAAAGAATTTTGATAACCTGTTACGTAATAATTACGAACTTTCAAAACTGCTTTGTAATCAATCCCTGAATAACAACATCAGGTTCATTTATGCATCATCAGCTGCAACATATGGAAGCGGTGAGAACGGATATGATGATGATGAAGAGAAAATTTTTACATTAAGACCACTTAATGGCTATGGTTACTCAAAACAGTTATTTGATCAGTGGGCATACAAGAACCGAATACTCGATAAAATTGTTGGATTAAAGTACTTCAACGTTTTCGGGCCTAACGAATACCATAAGGATGATATGCGGAGTGTTGTGCATAAATGTTATGAACAGATAAGGGATACAGGGAAAGCAAGCCTATTTAAATCTACTGTTGATGGCCTTGAAGATGGGGAGCAGAAAAGGGATTTCATTTACATCAAAGATGCCGTAGATATGACTATATATTTTATGGAAAATAAAATTGTAAACGGAATTTACAATGTAGGTACAGGCAAAGCAACATCATTTAATTCTTTTGTTAATGCTATATTTAGCGCACTGGAATTAGAACCAAGTATAGAATATTTTGATATGCCGAATGATTTAATTAATAAATATCAAAATTTTACACAGGCAAACATGAAAAAATTAACAGATACCGGTTATAAATTAAATACAACTCCAATAGAAGCAGCGGTAAAGGATTACGTCCAGGAATACCTTGTAACTGATAACCCTTATTTACATTGAAATAATAATCTCAAAAGTTTAGAATTGAATAATCAAAAATACAATATAGTGAAAAAGTTACTTGTATTAATATGTTTGCTCATAGTTAGCGTAGTGAATGCTCAGGACCTGCCAAGATATATGACCCAGCAGGAGAGAATGATGATGGATACTTATCAGTATCCTTTTGTTATAACGGATGATAATAATCCCCCTCCCGGCCCGGTGAGAACTATGGCAGAGTGGGAGCAACTATCCGGAATACAAATAACATGGACAGCTCAAACAACAATTTTAAGGCAAATTGTGGATTATGCTCAGGAAGAAGGTCTTGTTTATATTATCTGCAACGATTCTAATACAGTAAGAAATAATCTGCTTAATAACGGTGTACCATTAACCAATGTGAAATTTCTCCTCACCGGATATAACTCGATCTGGTGCAGAGATTATGGTCCCTGGACAGTATATTCCAATGTTATGGATACCATTAGAATAATAGATTGGATTTATAACAGACCCCGGCCTTTAGACGATGTAACTCCGGTTTTTATTTCAAATTACTTAGGCATTCCTATTCACAGAACTCTTCAATCACCAAACGATCTAGTGAATACCGGTGGTAACTTTATGGTAGATGGACATGGTACTGCTTTTGCGTCCAAGTTAATACTTACTGAAAATGCTCCCGGAAATCCATACGGAGTTTCGGCAAAAACGGAAGCACAGATAGATGCTATAATGAACAATTATATGGGCATTAGCAGATATATTAAGATGGAAACGCTACCGTATGATGTCATTCATCACATAGATATGCACATGAAACTACTCGATGAAGAAACTCTGCTTGTCGGGCAGTATCCACCTGGAGTTGCTGATGGACCACAAATAGAAGCAAATTTACAATATGTATTAAACAATTTTCAGACTTGCTTTGGGAGACCATTTAAAGTAGTTAGAATTCCAATGCCACCTGAAAACGGTCAATATCCTAATACAGGTGGTGATTACAGGACGTATACAAATTCAGTATTTGTAAATAAAACTGTAATTGTCCCAACATATGAATTAAGATATGATACCACAGCATTGAGGATTTACAGGGAAGCATTACCCGGATATAAAATTGTAGGTATTAATTGTAATTCCATCATTCCATCACTTGGAGCGATCCACTGTATTACAAAAGAGATAGGTGTTCCAGAGCCTGTATTCATTTCACATGCTAAACTACTCAATACAGACAATACTTCAACGCCATACCAGGTTAAGGCTTATATAAAAACCAAATCCGGGGTTGCTAACGCCAAGGTATTCTGGAGAACAGATACGACAATGGCTTATAACCAGGTTAACATGAGTGCTGCCGGAGATACGTTTACCGCAAGCATTCCACCTCAATCCTTAGGTACAAGTGTTTTTTATTATGTTTCAGCAACATCAGTCAGTGGTAAGACAGTAACAAAGCCTTTGCCAGCTCCTGCAGGATACATAAGATTCGAAGTTGACAATGCAACCTCAATAACGGGTACTAATGGAACAGTCCATGGTTATAGTTTAGCTCAAAATTATCCAAATCCATTTAATCCAACTACTGTTATAAATTTTTCAATTCCTGTAAATGGATTTGTTGAACTTAAAGTATATGACCTTACAGGAAGATTAGTCAAAACTCTGCTAAATGATATGAAATCTGCGGGGACCTACAATGTTGAATTTAATGCTGAAGAAATTCCAAGCGGAGTTTACTTTTATAAAATTACTACTGATAATTTTACAGAAGTTAAAAAGATGATGCTTCTGAAGTAATAGATTTTAAGTTTTTTTACAATTTGAGTGGGGGAAGATAAAAGATATCTTCCCCTTTCTATTTGTCTTTTTGCTAAATACTTCTTGACATTTATTCCCATGTTTTATAATTTGTAGTAGTTCTAAACTACTGCAAATTGAAGTGGCAACGAATTTGATAGAAAATCTCAGAGCATTAGGCTTTAAAGAATATGAATCGAAGGTATTCACCGTTCTTTTAAAGGGTTCACTAATGAGTGCCTCCCAAATAGCCAAAGAAGCCAAAATCATCAGGAATTCCGTCTACGACATCCTCAAATCATTCGTCGAAAAAGGTTATTGCAACGAAATCGAAACTAACTCAGTTCTTCAATATCAAGTTATCGATCCGGAGATTATATTTGATAAAATAGAAGGGGGGATGAAAAAATCCCTGGAAAAGAATCTTGACCTTTTAAGCGATACACTATCTGAAGTAAGAACGGTTTACAGCAAAAGAGAAGAACCTGAAAAAGACCAGATAAATGTTGAACTGGTTAGAGGTTATAATAAACACAGAGTTGCAAAATATATCAGCTTGCTCAAAGAAACTAATCGAAAACTATGTGGAATGTACAGACTAAAAGGTCTGGTATCAGAAGAGCTCGACGAAATAGCGAAGGGGATCATTAAGAAGGGAGGAGAAGTAAGATCGATTTACCACTCCAGTCTGGATTTCAAAGTACAGAAAAACGGTAAACCCCAATCTGCAAAAAACGAAGACCTGCTTAGAGTGGTTAAAGCCTTTGAAAAGAACGGAGAAAAAGTAAGGTTATGCACAAAGGAAATTCCTAACATGACAATTTTTGACGACAAAAAAGTATTCTTTAACTTGGGCGATAAGAACACTCCACAGAATAAACGAGCTGATTTGATAATTAAGTATGATGATTTTGCAAATAGTATGAAAGATTTGTTTGAATATTATTGGGAAAACTCAGTAACCCCAAATGAATTCCAAAAACAAATAAACCAAAAATAACCGGGCAAAAAATGAGAGCCATCCTCAAAATAAAGCTATCGGTAATGATTATAATTATTGCGCTAAACAGTTCATTTGCGCAAAATGGATGGGTGATACAATCACCTCCAGTGACACAAAACTTAAGAGATGTTTATTTTATAACCAGTAAAATCGGCTTTGCAGTGGGTGATAGCGGTTTAATTATAAAATCTACAAATGGAGGAAAGAACTGGATATCTCAAAATTCAGGCACACTTGCAAATCTTAATTCAATTCAGTTTTTGAATCTTGGTACTGGTTATACAGCCGGTACTAACGGAATTATCTTATATACCTTAGATTCAGGATTAACATGGCAGCAATTGAATTTAAATACTACAAGAAATTTAAATGCTGTTCACTTTTTATCTTCAAACGAGGGTTTCGTTGTTGGTGATAGCATATTACTATCAACCTTCAATGGAGGCCAGGAATGGGAAATTAAATACCTCATAAACTCTCTCTTATCTATTTGCTTCCCTGATGCAGCTGTTGGATATGCTTTATTAAATCAAGGGGGCATGTACAAAACCAGCGATGGTGGATTTAACTGGAAATTCAGTTCAATAACCGGGATAAATTCACCTACGGACGTTTATTTTACCGGGGTTTTAACGGGCTACATTACGGGAGCCGGCCCGAACAACATAATAAAAACCTCCGATGGCGGTATAAATTGGACGGCCGTGCATTCGGGAGCAAATAGATTAAATTCTTTGACCTTTGTAGGTGGTAAAGGTTATGCAGCAGGAGTGAATGGGCATATTTATAAGACCACTAACGGAGGAATGGTATGGAGTAGTCAGTATACCGGTACCTCCAAACTAATAAATTCTATTTGTTTTATTGATACTTTATTCGGATTTGCTGTTGGAGAAAATGGTTTAGTATTGACAACAAAAACCGGTGGAGATTTGCTTACTCATAAAGTTATAACTGGCGAGGTTAGATATGCAGAAACAAACAGCCTCGTAAATAATGGTTATGTAAAAGCCGTAAAATATTCATACAACACAAATGATATAATTACAATTGATTCAGCCCAAATCGATCAAAATGGTAAATACATCATAAAGGTACCTTTTGGAGACTCAACCGACATAATGGCTTATCAGGATGACGAACAAATGGATTATGTACCTACTTATTATCCCTCAACAATAAATTGGCAGGATGCTCATGTAGTTGTTCCAACTGAGAACAGATCAAACGTAAATATTTATGTTTACAAAGCCGATACTAATTTTATTAATAGTGGTTACATTGCCGGGAAAATTTTTAAAAGCATTTACAGATTAGAGAGCAATGTACTTCCTAAATCAGTAATATATGTTAAGCATAATAACAAATATATTGGGGCTGCATTTGCGGATACTAGCGGATACTACAAGATTAATCTTCCGGCTGGAAATTTCAAAGTTTATGTAAACAGATTAGGATTTTCCAGTGATAGTTCTAATATATCAATCAACCCTCCAGGTGGAAACCTTGAATCAATAAACTTTTATTTGCAGAAAGTAACATCAGGAATAAATCCACCCACAGTAACCCGACTATATTACTATTTAGGACAAAATTATCCGAATCCTTTCAATCCGGTAACTTTAATTCAATATGTCCTGGGCTCAACATCATCAGTAAAACTAACTGTTTATGATATTTCCGGTAAGAAAATTAAAGAATTAGAGAATTCTGAAAAGAGTCCCGGTACTCATGTAATAGAGTTTGACGGCAAAAGTTTGCCAAGCGGAGTTTACTTTTACAAAATCGAGACCGAATTTTTTACAGCAACAAAGTCTATGGTTTTGATAAAGTGATATTTTTTCTCCTTAAATCTATTCTCCTATAGTTAAAAGGCAGTTGTCATTATGAAACTGCCTTTTAATTTGTCTAAATTAAGGTTTCAAACAAATCAATTAAACATAATTGACTGTTTAATTAATTTTAAAATAGCCAAATTCCGTGAAATTATGTGATTATTAAATTATTACCTGATGAACAAAAAATTTGTTGAAAACATATTAAATTCAGTAAATAACAAGAAAATATTTATTATCGGTGATGTAATGTTGGATAAGTATATACTTGGTAATGTAACACGTGTTTCTCCTGAAGCACCTGTTCAGGTATTTGAATTAAATACCAGTGAATACAAACTTGGAGGAGCAGCAAATGTTTCGCATAATATAAAGAGACTTGGGGCCAACCCGGTCCTTATTGGCGTAATAGGAAATGATGGAGAAGGAATTACAAATAATATTACAGGAACAGCTGTTCTAGGTGGCGGTGGTGGAGCAGGAAATGGAGTATCTAACGGGTCTGCAGGACCTGGTGG
>CALGOI010000136.1 GCA_937959065.1 uncultured Ignavibacteriota bacterium
ATCTACTGTAGGAATGTCTGCTGTGGGTCTGAAGCCATTTGTCGAGATACAATTTGCGGATTACGCGTGGGCGGGAGTGAACCAAATGGTAGTAGAGATCTCAAAATCACACTATCTGAGTTGCGGCAAATTCCCCGTATCCTGTGTAATTAGAATTCCCGCAGGTGCTTATGGCGGAGGCGGTCCCTATCATTCTGATTGCATCGAATCAAGCTTCCTCCCGTTAAGAGGAGTGAAGGTTGCTTTTCCAAGTAATGCAGCCGATATGAAGGGGTTGATGAAATCGGCATGGTATGATCCCAACCCTGTTGTAATGTTCGAGCACAAAGGTCTTTATTGGAGCAAAGTACCCGGGACTGACCTTGCTAAATGCCCTGAGCCTTCAGAAGATTATGTTATCCCTTTTGGTAAGGCAAGAGTCTTTCAAAGCGCGGAGGAAGAAAAGATCAACAGCGGTGAATCGATGGTAGTGGTAACATATGGAATGGGAGTACATTGGGCTGTCAACGCATCGAAGAAATTTCCGGGTCGGGTAGAGGTATTAGACCTTCGTACGCTTTATCCCTGTGATGATGATATGGTATTTGAATCTGTTAAAAGGCATGGGAAGTGTATGGTATTGACCGAGGAACAGGTTTTGAATTCGTTTGCAGAGAGTTTAGCCGGAAGGATATCCAAAGAGTGTTTTCAATATCTCGATGCACCGGTAGGGTTTATCGGTTCTGTAAATGTACCTGCTGTACCGATGAATATGGGACTTGAGAAAGAGATGCTGCCCGGAGTAGAAAAAGTAGAAAAGGGCATTGAAGACATTCTAGGTTATTAATAAAAAAGGCGGTATTAACCGCCTTTTGGAATAAAACCCTATTTTGAGATAAATTATTTCAGAATGATAATCAGCAATGCTACAATAGCCAGAACTAAAATAATGGTGATCAGAGTATAATGATCGAGGTCCATTGAATTTTCCAGCTCTTTCACATCGTAATTGGTGGTATTAGTCTTTGCATCGAATGATCTATCCATGATTGCAAATAAATCCAGGTCATTATCACCGTCTTTATCCGCGAAGAAGACCGGTACGGGCATTCCATCGAAGAAGGTATTATACGCACCGACTTCACCGTACTTTGCATCTTCAAGAACGAAGTTTGGTTCTTCGTTCGATCCCTTATTTTTATAATACTCCACGTTGCCCTCGTCGGTGAAATTTAAAATGTCAAAGACATCATCACCATCTACGTCCACAATAGCGGGTTCATTTATTTTTAAATTATTATTTACAAATTTTTCCGCTATTTTTTGAATATCTGATTTTGAATAAGTTTTCAATTTCGCATTAGGCTCATCATCAGCGAATGAATTCAGACAAAACGCGAGTGAAAAAATCAGAATAAATAAAAGTTTTGTGGTTTTCATAGCTAAGTGGGTTTAATTTATTAAAGATAACCATCTGATTTTAAAATTTCAAAAGTAAAACGAACGGATTCCCTTAAATGAAAGGAATTATTTTAGCAGGAGGCGCGGGCAGCAGGATGTACCCGGTTTCCAAAGTTTACAGTAAGCAGTTAACATTAATCTATGATAAACCGCTTATATATTTCCCTCTTTCTATTTTAATGCTGGGACATATTAGGGACATTCTAGTAATTTCAAATGAAGATACAATACCATTATATCAGAAATTATTCGGAGATGGTTCGCATCTTGGGTTAAAAATAGAATATGCAATTCAGGCAGCACCAAACGGAATTGCAGAGGCATTCATCATTGGGGAAGAATTTATAGGTAATGACAGCGTAACATTGATACTTGGTGATAATATTTTTTATGGAAATCTTTCATTTTTCTATAATGGAATCGAGAATAATGAAGGGGCAACTATATTTGGGTACAGAGTTACCGATCCTCAACGTTATGGGATAGTAGAATTTGATAAAGAAGGAAAAGCCATATCTATTGAAGAAAAGCCAAAAGAACCGAAGTCTAATTTTGCTGTTCCGGGGCTGTACATTTATAACAATGACGTTGTGAATATATCAAAGAATATGAAACCATCGGCCCGGGGAGAACTCGAGATAACAGATGTAAATAAAGAATACTTGAAAAGAGGTCAGTTAAATGTAGAAAAGATCGGTAGAGGAGTTGCGTGGCTGGATACAGGCACACCTGAAGCTCTATTGCAAGCATCAAATTTCTTTGGTGTAATTGAAGCCAGGCAGGGACTGAAAGTTTCGTGTATAGAAGAGATTGCATATTCAAGAGATTTTATTACATATAATCAGTTAAAAACAGTTGTGAATGAAATGCCAAACTCGTTATATAAAGATTACCTGACTAAATTTTTAAATGAGGCGGAGCATTAATTGTGAATGTAATCAAAACTGAGATCGACGGAGTTCTTTTGATAGAGCCGAGAGTTTTTCCCGATGAGAGAGGATTTTTTTTTGAGTCGTTTAATGATAAGCGATATAAAGAATCAGGTCTTGAACTGGATTTTGTACAAGATAATGTAAGCCTGTCAAAAAAAGGTACGATAAGGGGGCTGCATTACCAGGTGGGTGATTTTGCGCAGGGTAAGCTGTGCCAGGTTGTAAAGGGTGAGGT
Source organism: uncultured Ignavibacteriota bacterium (assembly GCA_937959065.1). Lineage (GTDB taxonomy): Bacteria > Bacteroidota > Ignavibacteria > Tepidaquicellales > Tepidaquicellaceae > JAEYVS01. The sequence continues at coordinate 2,608 of CALGOI010000136.1, forward strand.
TCTCGATGTAGCAGTAGATATCAGGCATGGTTCTCCAACTTTCGGCAAATATGTGGAGGCTGAGCTTACAGGGGATAACCATTTGCAGCTGTGGCTGCCGCCGGGTTTTGCGCATGGGTTTTCGGTTTTATCGGATGAAGCGATTTTTTTGTATAAATGTACTGCACTTTACGACAAGGACAGTGAGAGAAGTATAATATACAATGATGAAGACCTTGGAATTGACTGGAGGGTTACTGAGCCCAAAGTCTCTGATAAGGACCTGGAAGCGAAACCGTTTAAAGAAATTGAAAAGGATTTTATATACAAATGAAAAAATTCGATATAAAAAAATCTGACCCAAAGAAGCTTAAGCTTCTCGAAGTATTTGAGAATTCTTTTCCGGACAGGGATTACGAGATAACCCACGAAGCTGAAGAGTTTACGTCAGTTTGTCCGAAAACAGGTCAGCCGGATTTTGGTAAAATTATAATATCCTATATAGCAAAAGAGAAGTGTGTGGAATTAAAATCCTTGAAATATTATCTGCAGTCTTTCAGGAATGAAGGCATATTTTATGAAAATGTCACTAACAGGATATTGGATGATCTGGTAAAAGTAATAAAGCCAAAGTGGATGGAAGTAGTGGGCGAGTTCACTACAAGAGGCGGAATACACTCAACAATTACTGCAGAGTACTGGGAAGGTGATTAATGTTATATATAATTTGTATAATATTTGTTGTATCAGCATTTTTAGGCAGCAAGCTGTTTGATAAAGTCACAAATGGTGAACATCCTTCAAAGAAAATTGCCGCGCCCCATGGTATTTTAAACGGAATAGGGATAGTTCTCCTCATCATCTATATATCTTTTACAGAGGATATACCTGTGTTGCTGCCATTCTCGATTTTACTATTGGCAGCAGCATTTGGCTCGGTAATGTTTGTCAGGGATATAATGGAAATCAGTATTCCAAAATGGCTGGCCTATGTTCATGCAATACTTGCTACAAGCGGTCTTTTAATCTTAATTTTCCTGGCATTTTCAGGGTAAATTATTAATAAAGTCCGTAAATGTCCCATTTATTTTAAATTGATAGTATAAAGATTTATTTATAACTTATTACAGTTTCGAAACC
>CALGOI010000137.1 GCA_937959065.1 uncultured Ignavibacteriota bacterium
AAAGGAATAGGCATTCAGCCGGAAAAAGCAAGAAGGTATTTTCAGAAAAATTACGGGATGACATTCCATGCTTATTGCAGGGGAAGAAGATTAGGAAAAGCTTTCTCGCAAATCAGAAACGGCAGTCAGATAGATGATGCTGTTTTTGAAAATGGTTATGCATCACACAGCGGATTCAGAAATGCTTTTGAAAAGACTATGGGTTTTACTCCCGGAAAAGCTGCTGCTAAAAACTGTATTTTAACATCTCTTTATGAAAGTCCCCTGGGACATATACTGCTCGCTGCTAATGATAAAGGGCTATGCCTGGCAGAATTCAGTGACAGAAGGATGCTTGAGTATCAATTGAAAGTGCTTAATAAATATTTTAAAAGCCCGATGATTCCCGGAAGAAATAAACATATCGAACAAATAGAATCGGAATTAGATAATTATTTTAGAGGTGAGCTTGAAAAATTCACAACGCCAATACAATACCCCGGAACGGATTTCCAGAGAAAGGTTTGGGAAGGTTTATTGAAGATTCCTTATGGGTCGACTCTTTCTTATGTTGAACTTGCTGGAAAAATTGGGACACCGAAAGGTTCACGCCCGGTGGGTACTGCTAACGGGATGAACCGGCTTGCTATAATAATACCGTGTCACAGGGTAATCAAAAATGATGGTACACTTGGCGGGTATGGCGGTTGACTTTGGAGAAAAAAGAGATTACTTGAACTGGAAGGTGTAAATCTGAAATTTTAATATCTAACCGGCTGGGTTAATGTATTAAGATTTTCTATATCGGCATATTCATACTCAATTCCATATGTCTTCATAAAACTCAGACATGTTATTATTTGAAGCTTGACGCGGTTTTGTATTTCGTATCCATATTCAAATACCGGTGGTCCGGAACCAAATGAACCATTTCGGTATGTCTCTACTGTATAGGAATCTATCCCCAATACTTCATAAAAATAATCCTGGGAATAACCTTTCTCAGGAGCGCTTGGCAGATTTATTATTGTAAATTTATGATCTTCAGCAAGACCTGTATTTATTAACCTTTGTGCTTTTAAAAGCATCGTATCTTCTATTAATGCGTTGAAATCAAAGTTTTCACACCTACCACGACAGGTGATTAAAACTTGTCCAAGATAGTGATCTTCGCAATCATACCTGTTTACTCTCAGGTCATTAAAATCTTTATCCTCATGCAGATTAAGAACAAGATCCGGATTGAATTTTTTAATCAAATTGGTAAATTCATCAGCTACCTGCGCTTCATAATTCGATATATCACGATTGACATTTCCCGGAAAATTGCGGTTCATATCATATTTTTGATTAAATACGGCATTCCTGGTCCTGTATACCTTATCGCAGGCTGGTTTGTTTAATCGCGGTACAATGATCAAAGTGCCTTTGGTAATTTTAATTTTTTTCAGAAGGTCATCGCACGCGTATGTGCTCGCAACCTCATCCCCATGCATTCCGCCATCAATAACAACTATTGGAGATGGGTAATTAGTAGAAGAAGAAATTATGTAATATGGAGTTTGTGAATTTGTACCCTCGGTAAGATAATGGGGGGTTAAAGTATATCCAAATGTATTAGAAATTATATCATCATTAGCATAAATATTTTGAATTAGGAATATTGTTGTAATTATGTAAATACATAGTTTTCCCATTCTTCAAATATACATAAAATTTTCCAATTTACTATAGTGAATAGTGTTTTTAATCAATTGATATCAATTTAACCCGGAATTAGCAATATTAGCAAATCGGATTACAAATTTCAACAATTTTATGTTGAAATTTAATCAAATTTATATAATAAAGCGAATTTGCTTGTTTTTTCTCAGCAACAATTATTAAAAAATTTAATTGAATGTTATATATTCAAAATTATACATTGAGCAACTGGGCAAATATCGGAAATTTAAATAAAGGAAAATGTACATGAAAACTCTCATTATTACTTTATTTCTGGCATTTGTTTCAGTTTTAAACATTTTTGCACAAGATATGAAAAAACAGGCTCCTTTAGATCAATGCGGTACAATGCAGGTACTTGAATTAATGAAACAGCAGGATCCTACTCTTGAGGAAAAACTCAATAAACTGGAAGGTAATGTTCAAGAGTATTTAAAACACAATCAGGGTAGCCAAAGAGATGTTATCACAATTCCTGTAGTAGTGCATATAGTTTACAAAACTACTGCTCAAAATATACCTGATTCCCAGATTCATGATCAAATCAGAATATTGAACGAGGATTTTTCTAAGACAAATCCTGATGCTTGGAAAGTTCCTGGCTGGTTTGCACCGTTAGCAGCAAATTGCCAGATAAATTTTGTTCTTGCAAACCGTGATCCTAAGAAGAAACCCACAAATGGAATAATCAGGCAAAGCACAACCAAAACATCGTTTACAACAAATGATGATGTAAAATTTAAAAACAAAGGCGGGAGCAATTGCTGGCCGACCGATAAATATTTAAATATCTGGATATGTAATATTGATGACGCATCAGGAATAACAGGCTATGCAGTGTTTCCAGGAAGCGGATATGTATTAGGTGATGGAATAGTCGTAGATTACCAGGCTTTTGGTATCTCCCCAAATAACTATCCAAATTATAATCTTGGCAGGACAGCTACACACGAAGTGGGACATTGGCTTAATTTAAGACACATATGGGGAGACGATGGAACAGAATGTACAGGAACAGACTTTGTTGATGATACACCTAATCAGGGTGGTCCAAATACAGGCGGATATGCAGTTAATTCAATAATAATAAGCTGTGGTAATGATCCATACGGAGATATGTGGATGAATTATATGAATTACACATGGCATATTTCAAGGTATATATTTACAATTGGACAGGCGGAAAGAATGCAGTCAATTTTTGTTACCGATCCTTGGAGAGCCTCTCTACTTACGTCAAACGGTTACGTATCTCCAAACAGACCGGTATCTGGAAATACCGAATCAGTATTTCAATTGAACAACTATCCAAATCCGTTCAATCCGGTTACTGTAATTAGATACCAAATTCCATTTTCCTCATTTGTTTCACTTAAGGTATATGATATGTCCGGCAAGCTTGTTGTGACTCTTATTAACAAAATGCAGGAAGCAGGCGGTTATGACGTAACTTTTGACGGTAAGGGTTTAGCCAGCGGAACTTACTTCTATAGTCTTGAAACAGATCAGTTTAGTGAGATAAAAAAAATGGTATTGGTGAAATAGATTTAATAAAAGCAAACTTCTAATCAATAACTTAAAAAGCCTGTCAACTACTACGGCAGGCTTTTTTATTTATGCTTTTTTCTTCTCACCATATTTTGTTATTTTGCATTGGTAAATTATTTAACCCACCAGCCGAAGTGGCGGAATTGGCAGACGCACCGGACTCAAAATCCGGCGAGGCTAAAACCTCGTAAGGGTTCGACTCCCTTCTTCGGCACTGCATAACTTGAGGGGAATGCCTGTTTTTTCAGGGATTCTTCGATTTATAGAGAAATAATTCCCTGTTATATTAATAGCAGGGAATTTATTTTTTGGTATGGTTTTTGTAATTTATTGTGTTGAAAAATTAAAAATTAATAAGCATGTGTGGAATAGTAGGTTATATCGGTAAAAGAAATGCCCGTCCAATTATTATGGATGGATTAAAGCGTCTAGAGTATAGAGGATACGATTCGGCAGGTATATCTATCATAAAAGATGATGGAAATGAGATTATTTCTTATAAACAGAAAGGTAAGGTTTCTGAACTTGAAGAGAATCTGGATATTGAGAAGTTTAATGGTTCTATTGGTATTGGCCACACAAGATGGGCGACTCATGGTGTACCGAATGACGTTAATGCTCATCCTCATTTTGATATGGATTACAATATCGTTATCATTCATAACGGGATTATTGAGAATTATAAAACAATAAAGACTAAGCTCGAAAGAGAAGAGTATACTTTCCGAAGTGATACAGACACAGAGGTTTTGGCTAATCTTATTAACTATAATTATAAGATAAAGGGTAATTTTGAGATAGCAGTAAGAATGTCACTCGCTGAGGTTGAGGGAACTTATGGTATTGCAGCATTATGTGCTGATGAACCTGATAAAATTGTGGTTGGAAGAATGGGAAGCCCGCTTATGCTTGGTATTGGAGTCGAAGAGATAATCCTTGCCTCGGATGCTTCTGCTATTATTAATCATACAAAGAACGTAATGTATCTTGAGGATGGTGAAATGGCAATTCTAACAAGAAACGGCTTCCAGCTTAAAACAATTGAAGATAAAGACATTTACAGAGATATACATGAGCTTGATTTTGATCTTGAGCAGATCGAAAAAAGCGGTTTTGACCATTTCATGTTAAAAGAAATTTGTGAACAGCCCGAGACTATTCAAAATACATACAGGGGCCGGATTAATTTTGATACCGGGATGGTAAAACTGGGTGGCATTGAAAGAGTTCAGGATAAGTTATTTAATGCAAAAAGGATTATAATCACTGCTTGCGGTACTGCATGGCATGCCGGTATGGTTGGAGAATATATGATCGAAAATTGTTGCAGAATACCTGTAGAGGTCGATTATGCTTCTGAATTCAGATATCGAAATCCTGTAATTAATGAAGATGATGTTTTAATTGTCATCAGCCAAAGTGGTGAAACGGCCGATACATTGGCAGCTCTAAGGGAAGCTAAAAAGCATGGTGCGACAACGATCGGGTTAGTGAATGTTGTCGGTAGTACTATCGCAAGAGAGGTAGATGCAGGTTCTTACATTCACGCCGGACCCGAGATTGGTGTCGCTTCCACAAAAGCATTTACCAGCCAGTTAATGTCACTTACGTTAATATCATTAATGATTGCCTGGGAAAAACAAACGATCCCCCAGGAAGAACTAATAAAGATAGCACAGGAAATAAAAACATTACCGGATAAAATTCAAAGTGTCATAGATACGAGAAAAGAGTATGAGTATATTGCACAGGAATTTAAAGATGCTCACAACTTCTTATATCTGGGAAGAGGATATAATTTCCCCGTTGCGTTGGAAGGAGCATTGAAATTAAAAGAAATATCTTATATACATGCTGAGGGATACCCCGCTGCAGAAATGAAGCACGGTCCCATAGCATTAATTGACGAAAATATGCCTGTAGTATTTATTGCTCCCAAAGATGAAACATACAGTAAAATAATTTCAAATATTGAAGAGGTTAAAGCCAGAAAGGGAAAGATTATAGCTATTGCTTCTGAAGATGATAATGAAATTGGCGGTTATGCTGATTATGTCATTAGAGTGCCTAAGACTATTTCACTTTTATCCCCCATAATTAATAATATCCCTTTGCAATTTTTAGCTTATTATATAGCTACTGCCAGGGGATGTAATGTTGACCAGCCGAGAAATTTGGCTAAGAGCGTCACAGTAGAGTAAAAATTATTTTCTCAATTCTTATTGTAGTTTACAATTCTTGAGGATTATTTTTGATTTATGATAAATTACTCCATTTGAAATCAAATGGAAAATGGCTATATTTGAGTTTATTTAAAATTTTAACTAAAGAATTTAATGTCAGGTAACGGACAAAATATAGGTAAAATTATCCAGGTAATTGGACCGGTTGTTGACTTGGATTTTGCAGGAGGTTCACTTCCTGCTATAAATAATGCTATACACATTAAAAGAAAAACTATAGAGGATGTTGAAGATACACTTGTTGTTGAAGTTCAGCAGCATCTTGGAGAAAACAGGGTTAGAGCAGTAGCGATGGACTCCACTGACGGCTTAGTAAGAGGAATGGAAGGAGTAGATATGGGTGAGCCTATTTCAGTTCCTGTTGGACCGGAAGTTCTCGGTAGGTTAATTAATGTGACTGGTGATGAAATCGACGGAAAAGGAAAAATAAATACTAAACAAAGATATCCTATTCATAGACCTGCTCCCAAATTTGAAGAGCTTTCCACAAAACAGGAAATGTTTGAAACAGGTATTAAAGTTATAGATCTTCTTGAACCTTACACTAAAGGTGGCAAAACAGGATTGTTTGGTGGAGCCGGAGTAGGTAAGACAGTTCTTATACAGGAATTGATTCATAATATCGCTAAAGAACATGGTGGATACTCTGTGTTTGCGGGTGTAGGGGAAAGAACAAGGGAAGGAAACGATCTTTACTTAGAAATGACTGAGTCAGGTGTTATAGATAAAACATCACTTGTATTCGGACAAATGAACGAACCTCCGGGTGCTAGACAAAGAGTAGCTTTAACTGGTCTGACCATTGCAGAATATTTCAGGGATGAAGAAGGTCGTGATGTGCTGTTATTTATTGATAATATGTTTAGGTTCACCCAGGCAGGTTCTGAGGTGTCGGCACTTCTTGGACGTATGCCATCGGCTGTAGGTTATCAGCCGACGCTTGCTTCTGAGATGGGTGCTTTACAGGAAAGGATTACTTCTACCAAAAAAGGATCTATTACTTCTATTCAAGCGGTTTACGTTCCTGCTGATGATTATACTGACCCTGCTCCTGCAACGACATTTTCTCACCTTGATGCTACAACTGAGCTTTCAAGGAAGATCTCCGAACTCGGTATTTATCCGGCTGTAGATCCGTTGACATCAACATCAAGGATTCTTGATCCTATAGTTCTCGGAGAAGATCACTATGAAGTAGCACAAGGTGTTAAAAGAATTCTTCAGAATTATAAAGACCTCCAGGATATTATCAATATTCTTGGTATTGACGAGTTGTCTGATGAAGATAAACTTGTTGTGGCCAGAGCAAGAAAAATTCAGAAGTTCTTATCACAACCATTCTTTGTAGCTGAAGCGTTTACTAACAGGCCGGGAAGATATGTGAAGCTTGAAGATTCTATTGCAGGATTTAAAGCAATTCTAAATGGTGAAGTTGATGACCTTCCGGAAAATGCTTTCTATCTGATGGGCACACTTGATGAAGTTATCGAAAACGCTAAAAAAATGAACGCATAAATTGGAAACAGCTCCGATTAATTTAGAAATAGTAAGTCCGGACAGGAAAGTATACAGCGGCGAAGTGAAGTCTGTTTCTGCTCCCGGTATTGAAGGTGGTTTCCAGATTCTTTCCAACCATGCACCTTATGTAACAACTCTTGGAATTGGTAAAGTAAAAATAGAGGAAACCGGCGGAAACAGTATAGTATATGCGATCAGCGGGGGTATTTTTGAAGTTAATAAGAATAAAGCCACCATACTTGCTGAATCAATAGAAAGCCAGGAAGAGATCGACGAGGATAAAGTTAAAGCTGCCCTGGCTAGAGCGCAGGAATTGTTAAATCGTGAAGAAATTACAAAAGATGATAAAGAGAAGGCAAAGATGGATATTGAAGAAAATAAGAATAAATTAAAAGTAGTAAAAGAATAGTTTAATTAGTGAGGGGCCGTAGCTCAGCGGTAGAGCCCCAGTTTGTGGAACTGGTTGTCGCGGGTTCGAGTCCCGTCGGTCA
>CALGOI010000138.1 GCA_937959065.1 uncultured Ignavibacteriota bacterium
CAGCAGGATTTAACGGATCAGTACCTCTTCTAACTTCAGTACCATCGTCAACACTACCGCCATCGGTATCTCTGTTCAATGGATCAGTTTTGTGAATTCTAACTTCATCACCATCTGAAAGAGTATCTCCGTCACTATCCTTATTTAAAGGATTAGTTCTGTAAGCATTGACTTCTTCCCCGTCATTTAACCCGTCACCATCCGTATCCGCATTGTTTGGATTAGTAGTGTAAGTATTAACTTCCTCACCATCGAGCAGATTGTCACCATCAGTATCAGGATTTAACGGATTCGTACTGTAAGTTTTCACCTCAGCACCATCCTGAAGGCCGTCAGCATCCGTATCAGGATTCTTTGGATCTGTTTTATAGGCATTAACTTCTTCACCATCCTTTAAACCATCACCATCGGTGTCCGGATTGTTAGGATCTGTGCCTATCTGTTCCTCAAACTCATCAGTCAAGCCGTCTCTGTCAGTGTCAGTCGGACCGCTTTTTCCGGTGAATGTAAGACCAATATTTAGATGCATGTAAGCTTCTTCATACTCGCCAAGGATGAAATAGTTAGCATTATCTGTAAAAGTATAATTTAAACCTAAATTTACATCAAATAATGCCTGCTTACCAAGTTTTATCTCAGTACCTACTCCAACAGGAATATAGGCTGACCATCCATCTTTTGTTGGTCCCTGACCGGTATTGTAGACCTGGTTTACGCTTGTTGTATCGATATTATCATATCTTACCATACCACCACCAAAATAAAAATACGGATTCATAGTTTTCATTTTGAACGGCTCAATACGTAATCTAAGATCTACAGGGATTAAAGTCGTTGTAAAATCTTCGTTTGCAGGATTAAACGACCCGTCAGAGCCCTGAAATCTTGCATAACCACCACCGACTTCAATATCCAGATATCTTCCTAACTCAAATGCCAGAAATCCTCTTGCATTAAAAGAAAATCCTCTGTCACCGAATTCGGAAAAAAATAATGTAGGACCGAATTGCACACCTCCTTTTACTCCATACCCTTTAAATTGAGCATTTGAGGTTATAGGAAAGAGCAATGCGGTAAAAAGAAATAAGAGTAGAGTTCTCTTAATCATTCAAATCCCCCTTTTTAATTTATGATTTGATTGCTTTATTGCCATTAAGGTAGAATAAATATATACAAATTATGTATTAAAAACAAAAAAAAGCAATATTTTAACTTTCTAAATACAAGTAATTTTACTAATAATTAGATACAAACATAATTTTACCATATATATTGTAATTACAATAGATATGACCTAACTAGAAAGTAAACATACTTTAGTTAAAGTGCCTTTATTAACTCATTTTCTCTAATGTAATCTAAACCTGATTTCAATTTATAATCCTTTGGTAAGTCATTAAGATATTGTAAAGTGGACATAATTGTCTCGTCCAGTTTCAAGAAAGTGAGCCCTTGTCTAAGGGCTTTATCGATATTGACTTTTGAAAAACCTTTAAAATCAGGATTTGAATCCGGAATCCAAACCGGTAAATCCATCCAAGGCTGAACATTATTTTCTTGTATGAATTTTTCACTTACCCATATTAGTTCTGAATCCGGATTGCATAATTTTTGACACTCCAATAAAAGTTCTTTAATGGTCAGAGGATTTTCAGGGCCGGTTGCATTATAGTCTCCGGATTTTCCATTCTCTGCCATTCTAACAGCCCAACTTGCAAGATCCCTCACGTCTATAAATTGTACAAGGGAACTGCCATCTCCCGGGGCAAGGACTTTTCCTCCGGATCTCACCCTGTGAATCCAGTATGTAAATCTATCTGTCGGATCATTTGGCCCGACAATCAACCCTGAGCGTACATTTACATAATTTTCAGGAAATAATTTCATTACTTCCTTTTCACAAAGTGCTTTTAAAGCACCATAGTTTTCCATTTTGAACTCCCCGGGTGAATCGTCCGTCGGGAGTTGTAATAGATCATAATTCTCATCTATACCAACGACCTCAAAATTCTTGTAAACACTAATACTGGATATAAAAATATACTTCCCGACTGAATCCTTTAAAACACTTCCAACTTTTGATATATCGTCCGGCAAATAACCGCAGGTATCAATTACGGCATCCCATTCTCTGTCTTTTAATAAATCAAAATCATTTTTTCTGTCTCCATGAATCTTTTCTATTTCAGGGAACAAACCGGGGTTATGCTGTCCCCTATTAAACAATGTTACACTATGTCCCCGTGATAATGCATATTCAACGATATGTCTTCCGAGAAAAACTGTTCCGCCAATTACAAGTAAATTCATAAATGAGTTTTTAATGTAAATACGAACGAAAACCGGTAAGTGTTAAGGGATTTAAAACTGGATATTTATTCCTGAGTTGAAATTCCTGTTAGGAGCCTGGATCCTTTCCAGTTCCTGGTAAGATTCGTCAAAAAGATTATTAACTCCAACGAAAACAGAAATGTTATCTGTCAGGGTTTTACTTAGTTTGGTATTCAATAGAAAGTAATCTTCCGGTTCTTCAAATCTATAAAAGATAACTTCTTCAACTTCACTTAAATATCTGCCATTAATATTAAGATTGAAGTCTTTATATGCGAAGTTAGTTGTAAAGTTAAAATTGTTCTTAGGTTTATATGGAAGATTGTCATCTTTCCTGCCATCAGACTGATCTTTTGCATCGAGGTAAGTGTACCCAATGTTGAAATAATACTCAAATAAATCACCGAAGAGATCCAAATTAGAATTGTAATCTATGTAAAATTCAAAACCATTTATTTGGGCTTTTGCAACATTTTGAACCTGAAACGGGCCGTAAACGCTGGTACCAACATTCCTGTATTGTATCAGGTTATTATAATAATTTACAAAGACTGAAGCATCAACAGTAAACCGGTTATCATATTGTTTTCTAAAACCAAGCTCCAGTGAAATCATCTCCTCCGGTTTAAGATCCGGATTATAAATAAAATCGAATCCACCGAATAGTTCTTTTTTGAAATACAATTCGGCAATCGAAGGAGCACGAAATGCTCTTCCCGCTAAAAATCTATAGGATGTATTGGAGAATATACCTTTATCGACTGAAGGTGAGAATAAAAACGCGAGTTTAGGACTAACCTGGAACGAACGGATCCCTGAAACTACCGTATTAACATCAAATCTTGTACCGATGGTTGTGCTTAATACCGGGTTGGAGTTTTTGTCACTGATCAGATGTATCCTATCCTGAAGGAATAGACCAAAGTTATTCATTTGCTGATCCCCGTATAAAATGTCTGAAGGACTTGATCTTACAATATTCCATTGAGCATCTAAACCGGCGATAAAATAATTTGACCTGTTAAATTCATAATCAATCTGAGTAATGCTGCCGAAATTATAAGAATCTATATAAGTGTTCAATCCCTGACCCTGCGGCGCAAACTGAAGTGAAACCGGGTTATTGGGATTATAAAAGGAACGGCTGTTTAATCCATAATAATAGAATCGGGTACTATACTTGGATCTTCCGTTTGGGAATGCTCTGTACTGTAGGTCGACACTATGGGTTTTTTTATCTATCCTGTCCCCGAGATAATAATCAGCAACCTGGAATGGATCTGCCTGCTGTCCCGGGTTTTTTTTCCAGTAATGGGGGTACGCACTTTCGGAACTAGTATATTGAAAAGTAGCTTCAAGGTCACGGTTACTCAAAACGTCATAAGTAAATTTTGAAGTTAAGCCATAAAACTCATAATCTGTTTGCTGGGCATGACCGTCATTCTGTTTATAATCCAGATTTAAAAGATATGATACTTTATTAATAGTATTACTGTGAAGGATGTTTGCACCTTTAAAGCTCAGCAAGTCGTCGGTAAACCTTAAGTTACCCGGAAGTTTTTCGTAAAATCCGTAATTAAGGTTGACGCTTGTAAAAGGCGAATAAGTTGGTTTTTTTGTAATGACATTAATTACACCTCCTATTGCGCTGGAACCATATAATGATGAAAATGCTCCTTTTACTACTTCGGTTCTTTCTATCAAAGCAACCGGAATAAGCGACCATAAAGCACCTTTAGAATCACCTGTCAAGGATGGTCTGCCATCAAGGAGCAATAGTACTCTATTCCCTATACCTCCGCCGGCAACATCAGATGAACCCCTTATCGATAAGGAACTAACATTAATACCGCTTGTTCTGTTTATAGTAACACCCTGAACTCCTTCAAGGATATTATCGAATGTAAGAATATTCTTGTTATTTATTTGCTCAGATTCAACAAGACTGACTGAGGAAGGGGTTTGTTTAAGTGTCAACTCGATTTTTGAAGAAGTAACATTAATTTTCTCAGTTTCTAAAACAGCAGGGTCCAGAAAAATATTAAATGTTTTTGTTTTATCATCTTCAATCAAGATACTGAAATTATGCTCTTCATAACCAATTCTGGAAACTTTGACACTATACAATCCTGAAAGAACTCCCAAAAAGGAATAACCCCCGGATATATCAGATTCGGTTTTTAAAAAACTTTTTGTTTCGGGATTTTCAATTACAATCGAAGCTGATGAAATGACCTCCTTAGAATAATCATCGATCACCAGCCCTTTTAAACTACCTGTTGTTTGTCCATTAAGCAGTCCGGCTGACAGTAAATAAACAAGAGCTGTCAAAAGAAAGACAGCCCTAGTAAAATCCCAATATTTAAACGAAAAAAATTTCATTAATTTTAGAAGATCTTATTTGTTGTATCAGCCCATGAAAGGAAATTTACATCGGTAACACCTGCATTATTTACGATAGATATTCTTTGAGGATCGAGAAAGCAATTGGTATGAGCAGTATCACATCCATAGACTCCCATGATAGGGCTCTGACCGCCGGTGTCTTTTCTAAATCCTACGGCAACAACATAATCACCATCCGGAACACTAGTCAATCTGTAAAAAGCTTCATATGTACCGTTGTTATTTAATATAACAAGTGTATCATATGCTGTCGGGGGTCCAAACCAATATGCCGGTGGAGTAGAAGGGTTTGAGAATACTCCGATTTCATAAACACCTCCTGTAGTAATAAAATTGGTATCAACAAATGTAACTTTACCGCTTATAGTGTTATTCTCTGGAGTAACAATAATTGTATCGCCTTCGTCACAGCTTGAAAGTCCAAATACAATAAAACAGGTAATTAGTACTTTAGATAAGTTATTCGAAAAAATTTTTCTCATTACTTTGAATTTAATTTTAGAATTAAATAAATCTTTACTCTAATTCCAACTAAGTTATAAGTAAAATTATGAGTAATGTTGCGAATTTGAAATTCAAAAAAAGGTTATGATAAAAATCACATTATTGCCTTAATCTTTATTAAGACTCCGTATAAATAAGATATCAAAATTACTTTAATAAAAAAGTATAATAATCAGGTTAGTGTTTCTATTAATTGGGAATGTTGTGGGAATTCTTTAATTAAGGAATCTCTATCAGCCAGCTCGAAATCTTCGAAATGAAAACCCGGCGCAACGGTACATCCGCAAAGTGAATATGAATTCTTGTCTAAAACTTCAGCTCCAAACCAATCACCTTTGTTAATGACAGCTTGCAGGCTTTCACCTTTATCCGGATCTCTGCCTACAACTACCTCATTCAAATTACCATTTGGAGTGATGCTGTAAATCTTTACCGGGCTGCCCTCATAGAAATGCCAAATCTCATCAGATTTTATTCTGTGAAATTTTGAGACTTGCTCACCAACGAGTAAAAAATAGATCGATGTCCCATGCGATCTGTCTCCTCCAAATCGTTCGGGTAGGTATTCACCTTTATACTGTTCATCAGCCCTGTAAACTTCTTTAAAATAACCTCCCTCGGGATGGGGATCCATTTTAAGCTTTTCAATCCAGTATTTAGCAGGTTTCATTCTTTCTCCCTGAAATTTCCGTGGAATGCAAGCCATAAACAATATGGAGATTCACTGGTTTTATCAACACGGTGTCGTTTTCCTGATGGAATTAAGACATAGTCACCCTCATTAAGGAGGATCTTTTCTCCATCTTCAAAAGAAAGCCCGGCTTCCCCTTTTAAAAGCACCACCCACTCGTCACGATCCTGTTCCAGCCACTTTCCTTCCGGAGTTGATTGACCGGTCGATACTATTCTTTCAATCAAGGTATCCCGGGTACTGATTAATTCATCAAAAATTTCATACTTTGATGGAAGTTCATGATCGACTTTAAAAATATTTCCTTTCAATCCTTACTAATTTAATTTGTATTAAGATTTGCATAAATCCCAAGCCATTCAGCTTTATGTAAAATCTTTTTCACAAGAAAGTCATTGGTTTTGAGCATATCCACAATTTGTGCTTCCTCTTCAATAAGAATACCGGACAAAAATAATTTTCCATTTTTGTTGAGCTTACTTTTCATGTAGTCAATATTATCTTTGATGACACTGCTGATAATATTCGCGCATATTATGTCAAATTCGTCTTCTTCGATCTCAGAGATATTTGATTGATAAAAAGTAATATTGCTTTCAACTTCATTAACTTTAGTGTATTCTCTTGCATTGTCAATTGCCTCCAGGTCGATATCAATTGCAATTGCCGAATCGACTCCAAGCTTAATTCCGGCAATTGCCAGTATTCCTGTTCCGCATCCATAATCGAGCAAAGAACTCTCATTCCCATTCAGGAATTCTTGCATTAATTCGAGTACCAGCCGGGTAGTCTCATTGTGTCCGGTACCAAAAGCCATTTTAGGATCGATCTGTATTAAAATCTTATCTTCAGGATTTTCTATTTCGCTACTATTCCATGAAGTATGAATTACTATCTTATTATTAATATCAATTGGTTTAATAGATTTTTCCCATTCCTCATTCCAATTCTTATTCTCAAATTTACGAACGTGAAAACCACTTTTTGAGGTTAATCCTTTGGACATAAGTTCTTCATCAAGATTTTCAATTGTACCCCATTCTTCTTCCGGCAGATAAAACTTTAAAGAATTATCTTCTTCTAAAATAGTTTGAATACCGTAGAGAAATAATAGATTGGAAATTGTTTCGAAATTTTGAGGCGGGGATTCGATTTGAATTTCAAGATAGTCCATTAAGGTTTGAACTTTCTTAAATTAGTAAATAACTCTAATAAATACTTCCTTTCGCAGATTCAAGTGTATTTTTCATCAGCATCGCAATAGTCATAGGACCTACACCTCCGGGCACCGGAGTTATTTTTGAACATTTCGGCAGGCATCCTTCAAAATCCACATCACCTACAAGCCGATATCCGGATTTTTTGGAGCTGTCTTCGACCCTGTTGATACCCACATCAATGATTGCCACTCCGTCTTTGATCATATCGGCTGTGATAAAATTTGCTCTGCCGATCGCAGCTACAATAATATCAGCTCTTCTGGTATGGTCAGCCAGGTCTTTTGTTGCACTATGACAAACCGTAACAGTAGAGTTAAATTGCTTTTTTAAAAGGAGATTTGCTACAGGTTTTCCAA
>CALGOI010000139.1 GCA_937959065.1 uncultured Ignavibacteriota bacterium
GTTAAAAAGTGGTTCAATTTTTATGTATATTTTACATTCACAAAAACGTAGAGAATAAATTAAATATAAGTATCATGTCCACCCGACAATTTTACCGTAATTTCCTTTTAATTATATTGTTGATTCTGCCAGTATTAGTTACAGGGCAGACAAAAACAGTAACAGAAGGGAAATACACATACCAAATAGTAGAAAACGATCCACTGAATGCAAGGATCTACACCCTACCGAACGGCTTAACAGTAATGATGACGGTTTATAAAGATGAGCCGAGAATTCAAACATATATACCCGTCAAAGCCGGAAGCAAAAACGACCCGGCTGATGCCACCGGATTGGCACATTACCTAGAACATATGTTATTCAAAGGAACCGACAAATTCGGTTCGTTAAATCCGTCAGCCGAGCTGCCTCTGGTTGACAGGGTGATAGAATTATATGAAGATTACAGGGCAACAACGGATGAAACCAAAAGGAAAGAGATATATGCACAGATTGACAGTGTTTCTCTTTTAGCATCCGGTTACGCGATAGCTAATGAATATGACAGAATGCTTGAATTCATCGGCGCGACAGGAACCAATGCATGGACATGGATGGAAGAAACAGTATACATAAATAATATTCCTTCCAACCAGATAAACAACTGGCTAAAGATAGAGGGTGAGAGATTCCGTAAACCTGTGATGAGATTATTCCATACAGAGCTCGAAGTGGTGTATGAAGAAAAGAACAGAAGCCTGGACAATGATTACAGCAAGGCATATGATAAGCTTTACGGAGAGTTATTTAAAAATCATCAATACGGAACACAAACAACTATAGGTACAATCGACCATTTAAAGAATCCTTCTATAAAAGAGGTTTTAAAATATTACGAGACTTATTATGTACCTAACAACATGGCAATAGTGCTATCCGGAGATTTCGATCCTGATGAAGCCATAAAGTATGTTGACGAGTATTTCTCATATATGCAGCCTAAGGATGTGCCGGTATATGTACCTCCAACAGAGGAACCGATAACTTCATCCAGAGAATATGACGTGTATGGACCTAACGCTGAATTTGTTACTCTGGGTTACAGGTTTGACGGAGCCGGGACCAAGGATGCTGATTATCTTACATTAATAGATATGATATTAAGTAACGGTACAGCTGGATTAATGGACCTCAACCTCATACAGGGGCAAAAGGTTTTATCAGCCAGCTCAAGTCCGGAGGTGTTTAAGGATTATTCCATATTTGAACTGTACGGGGAGCCAAGAGAAGGCCAGTCTTTGCAGGAAGTAAAGAACCTGATGCTTTCACAGATTGACTTAGTAAAAAAAGGTGAATTTCCTGACTGGATGCTGGACGCAATTATTAATAATCTAAAGCTGCAAAGGATCAAGGGATTTGAATCAAACGGAGCCAGAGGCTACGCGCTTGTAGATGCATTTAAAAATGATATTGACTGGGATTATTACATTCATACAATCGAGAGGCTTGAAAAGATAACGAAACAGGATATTGTCGATTTCGCGAATGAGAAATTCGGTGATAATTATATAGCAGTTTATAAAAGGACAGGCGAAGACCCAAACAAGCAGCAGGTTGAAAAGCCAAAAATCACTCCTGTTAATGTTAACCGTGAAGACAAATCGGAATTCGTTGAAGAAATAATGGAAACCCAGACCGAGACAATCGAGCCGGTGTTTCTTGATTACAAGAATGACATCCGGGAATTCACGATAGATAATAATGTACCGGTATATTACCTCAAGAATACAGAGAATAATACATTCAACCTGTATTATGTTCTTGATATGGGTACAAATAACGATCTGCAATTAGGTCTGGCAGTAGGATATCTCGAACTGCTGGGTACCGATGAATACACTCCGGCACAGATAAAGGAGGAGTTTTATAAGCTTGGATGCAGCTATGGAGTATTCAGCTCGACCGACCAGGTTTATGTAAGCCTTAGCGGATTAAATGATAACTTTGAACCTGCGCTGAGATTATTCGAAAATCTTCTAGCAAATGTAAAGCCTAACCAGAGCGCTTACGAGAATATGGTTTCGGACATACTCAAAGCAAGAGAAGATGATAAGCTTTCCAAAGGTACGATCAGAAACGCAATGTTTAATTACGGGAAGTACGGTAAAAATTCTCCATTTACTCACATTCTTTCAAAGAGTGAACTAGGATCGATAAATCCCGAAGACCTGACCGACAGAATTAAGGCATTAACATCTTACCCTCACAAGGTATTTTATTACGGACCGGAAAGTGAGACCCGGCTGAAAACGGTGTTAAATGAAATTCATAAGACGCCTTCGGAGTTCAAAGCTTATCCGCCTGCAATCCAATTCACCGAGCAGCCGACCGACAGGAATAAAGTATACGTTGTTGATTATGATATGGTACAGGCAGAGATAGTTATGATATCGAAGAAAGACAAATATAATAAGGCGCTTGAGCCTGTAACAGAGTTATTCAATGGATACTTCGGAACAGGTATGTCATCGATCACATTCCAGGAGATGAGAGAATCCAAAGCACTGGCATACTCGGTGTTCGCTTTCCTTACTACTCCGTCTAAACTGGAGGATTCAAAATATTTCTATTCTTACATAGGGACACAGGCAGACAAGCTTCCGGAAGCCATGGCGGGAATGCTCGACCTGATCAATAACATGCCTGAGTCACAGGGTTCACTGAATGCATCCAGGAGCGGAATACTCAACCAGATACAGACAGAAAGAATAACTAAAGCAGGAATATTATTTGATTACCAATCAGCTCAAAAACTGGGACTGGACTATGATATAAGAAGAGATATTTACTCTGAGGTAAGAAATCTATCTATGGAAGATGTTAAGGCTTTCCATAATAAATATATTAAGGGAAGCCAGTATACGATTCTTGTTTTGGGTGATAAAGAAAAGTTAGATGTCGATGCATTATCCAAATATGGTACCGTGGAATACTTAACACTTGAAGATATATTTGGTTATTAAAAAACAGATGTTAAAAAGCCTCCTTATAGGAGGCTTTTTTGTTATCAGAAGTTAATATTAAATCTCATCAGATCCTTCCCCTGCAATACCCGCATATTCATGTTAACTGATTCACTCACATCGAAATCATACAACTGCGCATCTACATACGCATCAATCATATTCATAAGATAAAAAATTGCAAAGTATATAATGAATTCATCCCGTTTGTCCCTGAAATTATCCCGTGTTTCTTTAAACACCAAATTCCCGTTAGGGTTCTCGGGTGTTTGTGATTGTTCGTAAAGGTCTATATAATCATTGTACCTGTCATTATTCCTGTATATCTCATATCCCAGGTAACCACCGATACCGAGAACTATCGGTATCTTCCAATAGGACTCATTGTAAAACTGACCGGCGCCTGGCACCACAGCTGACAACACAACAGCAAGGGTTGGCGATTTTTTCATCTTGAATGGTTTGGAAGTCTTCTTCTTTTGAATCACGGTATCACCCGGACCAGTTGTATCAGGTTTCACATAGTTATATTCAGGTTGAGAATTAAAATATTGAGCGTTTACCTTTAAGGGAATCCACATCAATACTACAATCCATATTGAGCATAAATATCGTGTCATGAGGATAAAATAAAAAAGCATTCCTGAAATAGGAATGCTTTTAAAATTATCTGAAAATCTCAGGGAATTACTGTCCCGGATTTTGTGTATTATTTTGGTCAGGATTTTCCTGTCCGGGCTGCTGCTGATCCGGCGGAGGAGTAGTCTGAGTCGGAGGAATAGTCTGCTGGGGAGGGGTCTGATTCTGCCCTGCATTTTTCTGGATCACGCTCTCATCTATTCCGCTTCCGCTGCTGATGTATATATTCAGCAATAAACTTCCCAGAAGGAAAATTGTAGCTAGAATAATTGTAAATCTCTGGAGAAAATCGGATGTCCTTCTTGCTCCAAACATTGTAGTCATGCTGGATCCGGCTCCTGCGAGTCCCGCTAATCCACCACCTTTTGAAGCCTGCATAAGCACAACGGCCATAAGTATAACGCAGACTAAAGCTAATATTACTGTAAAGAATACTATCATAATCGACTAAATTAGGATTCCTGGTTTTGATATACAAGTCATAATTAAGTAGAAATTACGGAGAAAAATTTAATCACCAAAATGACAATTTCTTAACTTCAAAAACAGTTTCTTAACTTTATCTTTATACACAAAACGAGATATTGATTTATTTATTTAAAACAAGTAATTTTGCTGGTACTTAATTTAATTCAAAACCATTAAAAAGGAAGACAATGGCTAAAGCAACAAAGAAAGCAGCACCTAAGAAGAAAGCTGCTCCAAAAAAGAAAGCAGCACCTAAGAAGAAAGCAGCTGCTAAAAAGAAAGCTGCTCCTAAAAAGAAAGCTGCTAAGAAGAAAGCTGCTAAGAAGTAAGCCAATTTTTAATATTCATAGCGCAGCCCTAACAGGCTGCGTTATTTTTTTGTCCAAATCGAACTTTTCCCCTACCCTTTTGAGTTTCAATTTTATGTTATAGTCCCGAACTTGTACATATAACAAACTTTATGGACACGGAAAAGTATTTAATCGGAAATACGTTTACCTCATCAACCGAAACTAAAGACATTAGAAACCCTTATACAGGAGAGGTTGTAAAACAGGTATATAAAAGCACCCGGGACGATGTGAATAAAGCCCTCGATTACCTTACAACTATCTTCAGCAATTATAAAAGCGAACCGACCTATATAAAAGTCTCCCTTCTGGAAACAGTATCAAAAAAGATCTTCGAGCGCAAAGAAGACCTGGCTCAGCTGATAACAACAGAAACGGGTAAGCCGATAAAATTCTCACATATCGAGATAGACAGGGCGATTCTGACTTTTAAACTTGGAGCTGAAGAAGCGAAAAGAATAGAAGGTGAAGTATTAAATCTCGACCTGCTAAAAGGGTCTGAAGGGAAAATCGGGATAGTGAAAAGATTTCCGGTTGGAGTAATCCTTGCCATAACCCCGTGGAATTTTCCAATAAATCTCGTCGCTCACAAATTATCTCCGGCGCTGGCATCGGGGAATACTGTCCTCTTAAAACCGGCATCAACATCGAGGGTATGCGGAATTGAGCTGGTTAAGATAATAAAGGAATCCTGTCACGAAATTGGATTGGAGTACTGTCCGGTGAATGTAGTTACTTCATCCGGGAGTGAAATAAATGAATTTCTGGATGATGATAGGGTCAAATTGATCAGCTTTACGGGAAGTTCATCTGTCGGATGGGGAATAAAAGAAAAAGCCACTAAACAAAAGGTATCCCTTGAATTAGGCGGGAATGCCGGAGTTATTATCGATAAAGATGCAGATATTACATTAGCGGTATCTAAGATAATTACAGGCGCCTTTGGGCAGGCAGGCCAGAGCTGTATTTCCGTTCAGAGAGTATTCGTTCACAATGACATAATGGATGAATTCAAAAAGAAACTTGTAGATGAGACAGGTAAAGTGAAATTCGGAGATCCCTTCGATGACGAAACTATCTCCGGCCCAATGATAGAGGAAAAGGAAGCCGAAAGAATAGAAAAATGGGTAGATGAAGCAAAAAACAACAACGCGAATATTCTGACCGGTGGGAAAAGAAATGGCGCTGTTTTCGAACCTACTATTGTAGATGGTGCAGGTGGGAACGCAAAAGTAAACGCGGATGAAGTATTCGCACCAGTACTGACATTAACCGGATTTTCGGACTTTAAAGAAGCCGTCAAACAGGTTGATGATTCAGTTTACGGACTTCAGGCAGGAGCATTCACTAATAACATAAATAACGCGCTATATGCATTTGAAAATATCGAGGTGGGAGGAGTTGTCATAAATGATGTTCCTACTTACAGAATGGATTCTATGCCATACGGCGGCTCTAAAGACTCGGGAAATACCAGGGAAGGCATTAAGTATGCGATCGAAGAAATGACCGAGAGAAGAATTTTGGTTTTAAGTAAACCAAAGGAATGATTATTTTACTATATGAATAAAGACAGCAAAATAACCGTATTTGGCGGTACGGGAATGCTCGGCGGAGCAATAGTCCGCCGGTTAAAAGACCAGGGATATACCAATATCAATACTCCATCCCGCAAAACAGGCATCGATCTTCTTGCAAAAGAAAACGTAGATGAATATTTCAAGAATGAGAAACCCGAATACGTTTTTATGACGGCAGGTTTAGTTGGCGGCATTCTGGCCAATAACACAAGGCAGGCAGATTTTCTCTACCAGAATGCGATAATGATATTGAACGTTTTGGAAGCATTGAAAGAATACGCCCCGGGATGTAAGATATTATATACGGGTTAGACCTGCATATATCGTAAGGAACATCTGCAGACGATTAACGAGAACCGTTTCATGATGGGACCGCTCGAAGAAACCAACAAAGGTTACGCTGTCGCAAAAGGTATGGGTATTGTCGCGTGTGAACTCTACCGCAAACAATACAATATCAATGCCGTTGCTGCCATGCCGACAAATCTATATGGACCGGGTGATAATTACGATCTGCAGAATTCCCACTTCATTGCCGCTATGATACAGAAATTCATAAATGCAAAGACGAATGGCGATAAGCTGGTATTCTGGGGAACAGGGAAACCAAGACGTGAAGCATTATACGTGGATGACTGCGCGGATGCATGCGTCTACCTTATGGAAAATTACAACGACCCGGCAATTGTAAACATCGGTACAGGCTTCGATAATTCAATTAAGGAATACATAGAAATAGCTCAGAAAGTGTTTGAGTTTAACGAAGAAATCGAGTGGGATACCTCAAAACCGGACGGTATGTATGAGAAAAGAACCGACATAGCATACCTCAAATCATTAATGCCTGAGTTTAATCCCCGTCCATTTGAGGAAGGATTAAGAGAAGTTTTAAAGATCGATTTCGGGGTGGAGGTTTAATCTACACCTGTAATTTTACTTCGCCTTTCCATCATAACGTTATCACGCCAGGTATCTCCCATCTTACCCATTTTTTCGCGGATACCGACGATCCGGAATCCGAACTTCTCGTGCAGCTTTATGCTTGCTGTATTTTCAGGAAATAAAACCGAGAGAAGGGACCAGATGTTGTTCTTCTCAGACTCCGTGATCAGCACTTCCATCAAAGCTTTACCGACGCCTTTACCTCTGTGCTCTTCACCAATATAAATACTTATTTCCATTACTCCGGAATACACTTTCCGTACGGAAGTAGGAATCAATGCAGTCCAGCCAAGGACTTCTCCTCCATCCACCGCAGCAAACCTGCATACATCGTGATGCTTTTTATCCCACTCTTCCCAGGATGGAGCTTCAGTTTCGAATGTAGCGTTACGGGTTGCAATTCCCTCTTCGTAAATGCGTTTAACCTCGGGCCAGTGAGCGGCATCTATGCGGACTATCTCCATCACCGGTCATCTGAGTTTCCAGTGTGAATATTCAGTTCATCATAAAGAGATATCAGTGCCAGAGCGCGTTTTCGAACTACTTCGGCTCTTGCTCCTGCAGCAAGCATTGGATACATTGTTCCTCCGCCCATTATCTCATAGATGTATGTGTAGTAGCTGCTGATCAATTCAAACTCTTTGTCTCTGAACTTTATCCATTCCCTTTGAGCTTCACGTAAAGCACTCTTCGCGTCCTCTCCGAGATTATCCATAAGCAACTTGTAAACCCTGTTGAGCTCGATGTCCCAGAGTACTGCCGCGCTATCCGAGCACTGGATCATTCCCATTGTCGAACCATCCTTCTCCATGCACTGACTCGTCCAGACGTCTATCGGATGTTCGGATTCTTTGTCCTGTGCATGTGCAAATAAAGGTACGGCAATAAAAACTGCCAGTAATAGTAATTTTTTCCCCATCATTTTGTAGATTTAATTTGTAAGAATTAATATAAGTATTATTTCCTTAATACCATCGAAAATATCTCACGGTTCCGTATAGTTGAAATATCCGGCATGTGTTTGTCGACCAGATCGAGCGTATCAATTATAAGCCCGGAAAGTATCTCTATACCCTCATTCATATCTTTCGTAAAGACATCCGTAAATCTCTTGTATAGATTTTCCGGTTTAATCTTCATTTTATTAATTGTGAAATCCGCTGATTTGAATTTACCCGGGTGATAAATCCGATTTATGCCGCAGAGTATCCCAAATATTCTTTTTTCCACTTCGAGGAAGTTCTCGTAAAGAAAAAGAATATCGTTCCGGTCGAGTCCCATCTTTACCAGCACCCATTTAGGATGGAAAGCCAGATTCATTTTAACGAGGTCCTCCGCATACTTATCCGGGTACCGGTCGATGAAGTATTGTCTTTTATTTTCAGCCCATTCTTCACCTTTAATGACCGCTCCATCTACAAAACCCGACAGCATGATCTGGAGTTCATCGTTTTTTATGTCGGGTTCATCCAGGTAGCTGTCTGTCTCCTTCTCCCATGGACCGGTGAATGTGTGCCCGTAGTCGTAGCGGATACCGTCGATGAATTTATAGATCGCTATTCCGCTTTCTATGTCTTCACCGTAGATCCCTCCTCCGTTTGAAAGAGCGTCTTCTTTGATATTATCAAAGTCATTCTGAGTAAGCGGTTCCCCGTAAAGTACGATAGTATCGATGTCCGAATTATCGTCTGCTATTCCCTTTGCCACGGAACCCGTGACCAGCATTGCGATTACGTTTGGATCGTCCATCAGGTGACCGGCATTCTTCCTCGCCAGCTCCATCCGGACTTTGCTTATCTCGTTCATATAAATTAAGGTTTAAATTTATTCAATTCTACGTAATATCAAGTTAGTTGTTAGCAACAGTTTAATAGTTTTTCTGTTGAATTTATCTTTATTATCATTAACA
>CALGOI010000140.1 GCA_937959065.1 uncultured Ignavibacteriota bacterium
TTTTTCTCAAACCCCCATCCACTATCTTTGTACGTATTTAAAATCCCCTCTCGAGAGGGGTGTGTTACCAACACCATAATATTTAACCATACTACCATGAACAACTCAAGAATAAATTCGAGCCCATTCGCGTCAATCCGTGTTAATTGGCCTGCCTGCCGAGGAACGATGGCAGGTGGCTAAAAAAAATTTCAAAAATTCAACTACTCTGAAAGCTGCTGTTTTTACAAGCCCGTTTCCCGGACTAAATACAAAAATTTTTTAAACACATATTAAATCAATTACAGAAAATAAGAAGGCGGGTTGGTTACCCGCCTTGAGAGAGTGAGATGAAAGGAGATAATAAATTAAAGGAGTATCCCGGATTTTTCCGGGTTATAAATCCCGGGTTTTCATCCCGGGATTAGGTGCCGCTTCTTTTTAAAAATCAACATTCAAAGTGAAATATTGATTGGTCGAATTAAACCCGTCTTCGGTTACTACCCTGTATGCATAGTCAAATCCGAGCATGAAATTCCCGAATGGGTATTTTAACCCGGCTCCGAATGACGGACCGAATAACGCTTCGTCGCTTTCCTTATTTGCATAGTATACACCTGCTCCTCTGAGGAACAGATTATTATTATAATTATATTCTAAACCAAATTTGTATTCATCACTCGAAAAAGTAGAGTTCTGGAAAGTAGATGAAAGCGTTACATTGTTGGACTTATTTAATTTTGCATTATATGAAATTCCGATCTCAAGATTTGTTGGTAGCTCAAATTCCTGTAAAGTCACTCGTCGTACAACGGTTAATCCGTTCTCGACAAATGTTCTGTCAAGACCCGGACCATCGAATTTCATTTTTGGACCAAGATTTTTTAAAGCAATTCCGAATCTCAGACCGCTTGATCCGGCAACATATTGAATTCCAAAATCCAGGGCAACACCGGTAGCGCTGACATCAGCAATCGTCTCATTTATAAGCTTGATGTTAGTTCCTAGATGTATCCTGTCCGTCATAGCCCTCGCAAAACTTAGATTACCTACTATATAAGTAGGGGAGTATGTAGCACCGGTACCTTCCGGGCTGGTCTCGGTTGTTATCTGTATTGCATCACCGAAGCTAAGCGATCTGACTGATGCTCCCAGGTAACCAAGATCACCGAGTTTTACTACACCGGCAACATACTGCATATTTATGTCGGCAATGTAATTCATATGAGAAAACATTACTTCCCCTGTCGGACTCTCAAGCTGGCTAAGCCCGGCAGGATTCCAGTACATTGCTTCAATTCCGGTTACACTTGCAAGGTTTGACCCTTGTAATGATGTACCGACAGAGCCGAGCGGAATAAGCAATTCTGGAGCAGCCATGGTACCCAGCTTTGTCCTTGGGCCTGCTTCTGCATTTTTTACCGTATTTTGAATTATTATGACTACGGCAATTAACAGTAAATATTTGATATATGCGATTTTCATTTTTCTATTCCTTTTTAAGTTTTTGGGAATAACCCGGTCTTCACCTGGTTATTCCCGATTTAACTTATTTAAAAGTCGACTCTTTCTTGTGCCGTCATTACAGCGAACTTCAGTACTTTGTTTCCAATACCCGGTGCGTCAATTAAAGCTATGTACATACCGGATGCGATTGGAACATTTTCTGAGTTCTTAAGATCATATTGCATGGTTGATTCTGTATTGTCTTTACTGAGTACTCTTATCAAATCACCATTCAGTGTATATATCTTTATTGTACATTGTTCGGGAAGCCTCCTGAATGTGACAAACCTGTTTATAAGGCTTGTTTGTAAAGTATTGAAGGCGTAAAATGGATTAGGAACAATGTTTATTTTCTCAAGGTCATTTCTAGATGAAGCCAATTCGTTGCTTCCAATAACGGGTTTTACTGTCTCAAATTCATAATACAAAGGTATTCCCGGTTCTATATTGGGTTCGGTGACAGTGTAAGGGTAGAAATTCAATTTATCACCCGCAAAGTATGCAGGGCTTCCTCCATTAATTAGTTTTGGCGACCATACATACATTATGTCTACTTGAGCCTGATTGATAAACAGATTCTTGGAAGTGTAGAACGGATTTGGAGTTGAACTGTAATCAGATCTCATTATATATGTGACCATTCGTGAGCCCAATGAGTCGGCAGTTGGTTCCCAGGTAGTTGGAGCCGGACCGAAATCATTATTCACCAGAAAGGCAACATTGACCTGTCTCCTGGTAGAGCCGGTACTGTCCGTTGGATCAATTTCATAGACCTTAAAAGGAACTTCTACATAATCCTGATAAGAGTATGTAAAATTATTTGTAACCAGGTAACGGTATGCCTTTTGACCGTTACCAATTCCGGTAAATTCAATTTCGACCGGTCTAACCATGCTTGCAGTTACGGTGGATGCCAGACCTGTGTAAGTTGTCTGAGTCGGCCATGAAACGCTCATCATTCTTGACTGCCATTGTCTGTCAGAGTTGTAGAGGTATCGGCTGCCTTCAAGATTCCGGTTGTTTGACGGTGTATATTCCCAACCGTTCCTGCGGGTTTGGATACTATCACGGGGAAGTAATGCACCTGTTTCACTTATAATATCACGTATAACGCCTCTGTTGTAGTTCTGTATTTTTTTCACGATGGTGAGAATTCCGTCAACAATTCTTGATGAATCCTGTGCGTTCCCTGATGAATATTTAAGATTCCTTCTTAAAGTATCATAGGAACTGCCGTTGTCCATGCTTCTCAATACATTGTATGTAGTATCCGGTGACCGGTATAGAATTTTATACCTGGCAGTAACGACTTTATCCTGATTTGCTACTATTGGTATGACTCCCAGGTCCCTTCTGTTGGTATTAAGAGTATCCGAATTTTTTAATGTGTATTCGGATCCTGCTACCGGAGCTTCAGGTACCACCTCTATCAATGCACTCAAGAATGAATTTGAAATAATTGTCCTTTGTGAAGAGTTGGTTGGATTTGTTCTGTTTGCATAAGCGATAACAGCAAATTTATATGTATTTCCATAAATAAGTTCTGAACGTCCTCCATATTCTTCTGGGAAGTTCGTTTTTGTGATGGTTATGGATCTGTTTATTCCAAAATTCGGGAATCCGTCCGGGGTAGAGAATTCGAAAGGCGGTACAACATTGATCACGGTTTTTATTGTAGTATCACCGGCGGTTACTTCAATTGTATCCAGAATTGTACCTATATTGTCTCTTTTATCATATATAGCCAGGAGCGATACATTGTTTGAGAATAAAGTACTGGGATCAGTAAAATCAGGGAAGCTGGTTGCGGATTTTTTTATTTCATAGATCTGGTATCCCTGGAAAACTAACCGGCTGCTGTCACTTACAGGCTGTAATAAAGTATCGAGAAGATTATAGCTTTCTGAAGTATCTCCCCAAGAAAGTGTAATATTTACAGTACCTATTGAACCTGTAGGCCTGGAACTCCAATTGACAACCGGTTTAGGAGGAGGTGGATTTACTTTGAAATTTGCATTGAATAAATTTTGGGCAACCTGGTCAAGGTCTCTTAACTTTGTTACAGCATTAAGATTGTTTGAACCTTTTGCTACAAATTGAGCTAATACTATTCTTTGAGTATCATTTGGATTAATTGTGAAATTTTGATCTCCGGAATTGAAAATGAATCTTCTATCACCGGGGTCACTACTTGTAACGGTTCCGCTCAGACCTCCGCAATTATTTACATATGCCTGATTCGGATCATTTCCGACTCCCGTTACTTCTGTCCAACCGGCACCGGTTTCTGGGTCACCCGCATAGCAGTATTTGGTTGGTTGCAGATTGGTGGGGAATAGGTACGGGCTACCATCTTTTTTTATTCCACTCATAAAATTATACGCTTCTATAGGCTGCTGTGGATCCTGTTCACAAGTTACACCACCGGCACTTGTATTTGTAAAATAAACGAAAGATGTTAATCCTAATAATCTCCATCCTGTTTTAACCCGTTTGTTATTAGATCCGGGTGGATCATAAAAAACTACAGAGTCGGAAGGATTTCCTGTAAAAATCTCAGGACTTTTAAAGAAATCCATTCCTGATGCCGGGGGATTTTGACCATAAGACGGGGGATTCCCGGATCCATCAGTATTATCACTATTGTAACAATAAGCAAAGTCATTTACTCTTCTTTGGAAGAGTGCAGTATCACAGCCAATATAATCGTCATCGGCATCACCCAGGTCCGGATCAACCACTACACTAAAATGTGTTCCGTTCCAGGGTTTGTCACCTTTATTAATGACTGTCCAGTTAACGAATTGTAAATTCTCCAGTCCCTGCGTATTGTAGCACCACAGAGTTAGTTGAACTTGAGCATTCATTGGAGCTGTACCCCCTGAAAAGCCTTCACTTTGCGAATGATTTTCTATATACGCGTCAGTAAGACAAACGAATATTGTCTGAGATGCATCTTTGATTCCTGGCTTATCTACACCCGGATCATAAGTCCCGTTTGAATTGATGTCCACATATGGGGCACCAAAAGGAACCATTAATCCCCAGTTATCATAATCCGGATTTGTTCCCGGTTCATCGGAGTCACTAATTTTATAAATTTTAAATATATCACTTGTAACCGGTGAACCATTGTCTATATAACCGGGCTGGTATTCACCGGAATAAGATGCGGTGGCTAATCTAAGAGCTCCTTCTATGTATGCTCCAATAGAAAGCCCGGCGGTAAAGATTGCAAACCTGTTACTTCCTTTAGGCCACATAAATCCGGGTGTATTGTTTGTCCTGATATCCTGGTCAAAAGTTCCGGAATTTTGTACCCAGGCATCAATATTATTTGCATTCATGTTATTCTGTGCCTTAATGAATGCAGTGGGAGCATCAAGAATTGAAACCGCTATAATCAGTAATATTAATTTGAGCCTCATTTTTCGTTGTGTTAGTGTTTAGAAACTAACTTTGACACCGAATCGTACTTGTCTTGGGGTTCCCCAATTCCCTATTAATTGTATCCTGTCTTTAAAATTTTCTTTATAATTCTCGTTTTGTGAATTACCTGTCGGTGTCTGCAGGTAACCGTTATCGTCCGGTCTTCCCGTAGCTCCGTATACACCGTTTATAAGTTCATTATTCAGAACATTAAGGGCGTATATATAAAAATTCCAGTTTGTCTTCCATATGTCCACAGTCTTATCCAGTTTCATATCAAGTCTTAAATTCCATCCTGTGTAAATACCATTTTTTGTAGAGATGGCTTCCCCGTCATCACCAAAGGCTGTTCTTGGAAGGTCTCTCACGGTATATGGTCTTCCGCTGTTGAAACTGAATAATGTATTTAATCCCAAATTAGATAAGACTGCTCCCAGGAATCCTTTCGGTACATCTTCGTATCCAAACCGATAATCAATATTTATAACTCCTGTGTGTCTTTGATCATAATCTAAAGGGAATTCGAATACAGGAAGTTGTCCTTCTGGATTGTTTGCCAGGGCAAATTTAGTGTTCGGATCAGAACCAACACCAGATGCATATAGTAATGTATAAGCAATATCAATTGCCAGCCTGTTTACTCTTCTCATACTGAGACTAAAGTCAAGTCCCCTTGAAATACTGAAATCGGAATTGAAATATATTGCGTAACCGGAAGGAACAGTGGAGGATCCTGCAATCCTTGTAATACCAATTTGATCCTGTGTTTCCCTATAATAAGCTGTCATACCAAAATTTACAAAGTCACCTACTTGCTGTTTAAATCCTATCTCATAGGAAGTCAGTTTTTCAGGTTGTAAAGATGAGTTCTCAGCTACATTCTGAACAGAATTTGAGAAGAAGTTTCTGAATGCAAGTTTGTTTATATATAAGAAATCCAGCGGAGGCATTTGAACAAACTTACCGTAATTAGCAATAAATACTGTTTTGTCTGTAATAGGGAATGAGAAGCCAAGCCTTGGGCTGATATCAATATTAGGAGAGCTTTGTTCATAATCATCATCAGATAATAAAACACCGTCGTTTCCAACAAGGTTGTTAGGGTCTTTAATTACATCCGTATTCACATCAAGATAATCCATTCTAAGACCTAAGTTCACTACGAAGTCATCGAAGATTATCTTATCCCTTAAATAAGCTGCTGCAATAATAGGATGCTTAGGATTAAAATCTTCGTCACTAACAATCTGGTTACCGTACTGGTCTCTAATGTCATATCCATAAGAATTAAGCAGTACGTTTCTTCCAAACCATAGATTCTGCGGATCAGTCTGGGGAAGACCTGTAACAGGATCGATCGGATTATTAGCAATGCCTGCAGGATTTAAGAGTACTTTTTTGAGTGTGTGATATCTGTATTCTCCGCCGAATTTAAATTCGTGGTCGCCAGTCTTTGTTGTTAATAAAGCGAGTGTAGCGTCAAATTTACCTCCTATATAACTGAGTTCTTTTTTGTTGTATTGATTAAATACTCTTCCTCCTTGTCTGAATACATTTCCAGTCTCTTCAGCATTTCCAAGGATTGTTCCCTGTAATTCGGATCCAGTTTCTCTCTGGACTGCAAGCAATATTGGGTTGCTGTTTGTGTCGCCGTATGCAAACCAGTTCCCTAAGAACCATGCGTCACCCTGCTCATCAGTTGATTTATAATAGCTGCCCTGAAGTTCATAAAAGAATTTTGAAGTTACATCATGGGAGATACGTCCATAGAACTGGTTATCCCTGATTATCTGAAGCGGATTTCTGCTTGAATTGGTTTTCCAGTAACTTTGTACAAAATTTCTGAAATTATTATCTGTAACCAGAGCACCTAGTTTTAATACAATTGGAGGACCGTTCTTAAGTTCAGTTAAATTCAGAGAGAGCCTGCCGCTATAATTCCAGATTTTTTGCTGATAATTCGGAATAATTCCGTCTTCGAAAAGTTCTTCCGCTATCCAGCTTGGATTCTGGACCTGCAAGAACTGTCTTTCAACTGAAGTGTAGAAATTGATAACCCGGGAGAGGTCTTTGCTTGGAATAAGCGGACCTCCAAAAGAAACGTTATAAAGGTTATAACCCTGGGCAGTGGTATTATTCCAATCCCCGTTGAATTCGTCTGTGATAGCTTCTATCGAACCAGTATAGATATTAGTTCCACCCCGTGTAGTAACATTAATTACTCCACCAAGAGCGTTACCATATTCAGCTCCGAATCCTCCGGTCAGTACGGCAATTTCCTGCAGCAGACTGTTAGGTACGAATGCATTAGAATTACCGGTAACAGGGTTAGTAGTAACCACCCCGTCAACCATTACCAGGTTCTCGTTAGATCGTGTACCACGGATGTTTATATTAACACCTCTTTCATCTGTAACAACACCAACCGAGGTTGCAACAATATTTTGGATACCTCTTTTACCGGTGTTCTCGATTTGTTGGCTGTTTATTACAGTACCTGTCTGGTTAATGTCAAGTGAGCTCCTGGTAGCTGTTACGGGAATTTCTTCAATTTCGATACCGCCTTCGGTACCAAGTTTGAAGTTTGTTTCTGTTCTTTTATCTACAGAAACTTTTACCCCATTAGCGGTTTTTGTCTGGTAACCGACATATGAGGCTTCCAAATCATAAACACCGACATCTACGTTAAGTATTATATATTCACCATTTTCGTTGGTTTCAGCACCTTTATTGGTACCTGAAATCTTAACGATGGCGCCTACCAAAGGAGCATTGTCAGAATTGTCAACAACTCTTCCATAAATACTTCCTGTTGTTTGACCATAGGAAGTTGAATTGACAATAAGGGAGGAAATTATTACAATAATAACTGACAAAAATCCTTTGGAGAGAATTTTTGCGTGTCTCATTTTTGTCTCTCCTATTTTAAGAGGCTGTAAGTAAAGCGAGATTTTTAAGTTTATCTAGGATTGAGGGCGCAATTTCTAGACTTCTTTTTAACCAAATCTCAACTTTAAAACTTACAGCCTTCTTTTTTTGTAGAAAGTTTTTATATAGTAAGTTTTTACTTAATTAAAATCATTTTCTTTGTTTCAAAGAACTCGTTAGTAATGAGATTGTAGAAATAAATTCCACTCGAAAGATCTGAACCATCGAAAGTCACCTTTCTGATACCGGGCGCAAGTAATTGGTTATCTATCAAGGTTTGAACCTCCTGACCGCTCATATCGTAAACTTTTAAAGTTACATTAGTTTCAATCGGAATACCAAAACTAATTGTTGTTGCCGGGTTAAACGGATTTGGGTAATTTTGCCCGAGAGAAAATGTTTTTGCAGCATCTATCCAATCAACCAAAATGTCAAGGATGTAAATATTATTTACGATCTGTGCTTCCTGAATATTGACCGGTCCAATTCCGCCACCTTCACCGCTATTTGGGTTGTATGGATAGCTGTTTCCATCAGTTTCAAATTTATCCCAGGACAGATCACTTGGGTATGCCATTATCCTGATACCGTCCAGCTCAGGAAAATTCAGGTTGATGAGCTCATACTCTCCATAAGAATTAATGGGCGCAAGATAGAGTATTGCAGGAGGATTAACGTTAAAATCTAGAACCTCCACATGGCCGCTTTGAACGCGCTGATTAGTAATTGCGCTGTAAACAACTCCTTTCAGGACGGGTATATGCACATCGGCTTTTATGGCCTGTGCCAGTAATAGCGCTGATAAAACGCCGCAGATGAATATGTATTTAAAATTTTTCATTGCACCCTCCTATAGCTATTTAGCTAATAGTGATTTTGAGTCTTTATTTTTGTAAAGTTCTTTAAGTTCTTTAGTTGTAAATGCTTTTTCCCAATAGCTTTCAAAAAGATCGATCATCCTGCTTGCAAATTCTTCATTCTTTATAATTATATCCGACCTGTTGTGTCGTGGAATCTTTTTATCCTGAACGTTGATGAAAA
>CALGOI010000141.1 GCA_937959065.1 uncultured Ignavibacteriota bacterium
TCATATTCGCCACCGAGAGTTCAGACAATGACACTGACTTTGATTGTGGACAGCCAGGTTGGAATTACAAATGAAAACGGCACTCCATTGGAATATGCATTACAGCAGAACTATCCAAACCCATTCAACCCGTCTACATCGATATATTATTCATTGCCGGAAAAGGGGTTTGTTAGTCTTAAGGTATATGATATGCTTGGTAAAGAGATTGCGAATCTTGTTAATGATGTGAAAGAAGCAGGTAATTACAGAGCTGAATTCAATACTTCATCTCTTGGTAATCTATCAAGCGGTATATATTATTACCAGATCAAAGCAGGTGATTTTACTGCAACAAAGAGAATGGTACTTCTGAAGTAAATGTAATAATATATAATTCAATTTTTAAATCCGGTTTCATATGGAGGCCGGATTTTTTTATTATATTATTGGCATATTAAAGTTATTTTTGTTTATGCAGCATGATGAAGCGGTAATAGGAAGTTCTTTTAAGCATTGTGAAAAAATTGCTAAGGAGCATTATGAAAATTTTCCCGTAGGATCGCTGCTTGTTCCAAAGGATAAAAGAAAATATATTTGGGCAGTGTATGCTTTTGCCAGATTTGCTGATGATATAGCTGATTCGCGTGAATTAACAATGGATGAGAAGGAAACAAGGCTTGATACGCTGGAGAGTGAGCTGGATAAGGCCTATGAAGGGATATTTGATGGTTTGAGCGAAGAATCCGGAAGATTTTTTCCAGCGCTATGGGCAACAAGTAAAGAATTAGGTATCCCAAAATATGAGTTTAGTGATCTATTGACCGCTTTTAAACAGGATGCTGTTCAAAGCAGGTATGAAAGTTTTAATGATTTGCTGGAGTATTCAAAATATTCAGCAAATCCCATCGGGCATCTTGTGCTTTATGTATTCGGATACCATCCGGACAGTGAGAAAGAGTTGTTTAATTATTCAGATCATATTTGTACCGCACTGCAGCTGACTAATTTTTGGCAGGATGTATCGATGGACCTAAAAATAGATCGTATTTACATACCGCTGGAGATAATGAAAAAAAATAATTATACGGTAGAGAATCTGACGGAAGGTATCGAAGATGAGAGATTTCAAAGAATAATTAAAGAACTTGTCGATAAAACCAGGGAGATATTTGAAAAGGGGAGGCCGTTGATAAATTGCCTTAAAGGCAGGTTGAAGCTGGAAATCAAGGCTACCTATCTTGGCGGGAATTCAATCCTGGATAAGATTGAAAAGATAAATTATAAAGTAATAACAGAAAGAGTGAAGCTTTCTAAATCCGATACAGGGTCGATATTTTTAAAAACATTAATTAAGAAAATATAGTTTGGCGGAAGAGAATAAAATAGAGCAGGAAGGCCATAAACAGATAACTAAGAAAAGTAAAACGAATTTTCTGTATTCGTTCTCCCTTCTTCCAAAGGATAAAAATGATGCCATAAATATTGTTTACGCGTTTTGCCGTAAGACGGATGATATAGTAGATGAAGAAACACATACAGTAGAACAAAAACGGGTGATACTAAAACATTGGGAAGAGGAATTTTCAAAATCACTCTCCGGGAAGTCAAATCACCCTTTGTTTACAAATCTTAACTGGGCAATCAAAAAGTTCAACATCCCTCACGAACCATTTTATGACCTTATTAAAGGAATGGAAATGGACCTTGATATCACCAGATACGATAATTTTGATTTGCTGTATAAATATTGTTACAGGGCAGCGGCTACGGTGGGTTTAATGTGTATTGAAATATTCGGTTACAAGAACCAATCGACAAAGGATTTTGCGGTCAATCTTGGTATAGCTTTGCAACTGACAAATATCTTACGTGACGTGAAAAAAGATGCAGAAAAAGGAAGGATATACTTGCCTCAGGAAGATTTGAAAATGTTCGGGTACAGTGAGGAAGAGTTGCTTGGTTCTGTTTATAATAATAAATTCATTAAGCTGATGGAGTTTGAGGCGACTAGAGCCGGGATGTTTTACGAACGCGCGAATAGTTACCTAACTAAAGAAGATAAGGGACTGATGTTTTCCGCCAGGATAATGGGACATATTTATTACGATATCCTTAAACAGATCAAGAAAAAGAATTATAATGTATTCGCTAATACTGTGAAAGTATCAAAGATGAAGAAATTATTCTATACATTCGGGGTTTATTTTAAATACAGGCTGTTATATGATTTCGACGACCCGAGATTTACCGAAAAAAAAGACGGAAAAGAAGCATAGATGGGAAAGAAAGTTATTATTGCCGGCGGGGGAGTAGCCGGATTAGCTTGTGCTGTTTTTTTGAATGAGTTGAATGCAGATCTTGAGATAGAGTTATATGAGTCTTCCCCTAAATTCGGCGGCAGGGCTTACAGTTTTAAAGACAGGAATACGGGACTTGAGTACGATAACGGACAGCACATACTAGCCGGATGGTACAAGAATACATTTGAATATTTAACGGCTGTCGGGAGTTATGATAAGCTCAATTTTCAAAAGTCACTTGAAGTAAATTTTATCGACGAAAACGGTGAAAAATTAAAATTGAGGTCATCCAACCTGCCCGCACCGTTTAGCCTGCTTTCCGGGCTTAAAAACTTTCCCGCATTTGATAAAGAGGACAAAAAACAGCTTAAATCGCTTGCTAAGATATTGTATCTGAGTCCAGAAGGTGGTAATGCGCTGGATACTCTAAAGAAACTAAATCAGACTAATAATCTTATTAAATACTTCTGGGAACCATTTATATATGCTGTTTTCAATGCAAAAGCCGAGAATGTTTGTGACAAATTATTCCTCAATATTTTAAAGACAGGTTTTCTAAAACCCGGTAATTCCAGTCTCGTTATACCAAAAGTAAATCTAAATGAATTACTCATTAATGATGCTCTTAAGTATTTTGAAAATAATGGTATTAAGTACCATTCAGGGAAGGGAGTAGAGAAGTTTAATGTTGAAGGTGATATTGTAAAGAGCTTAGCTCTTCAAAATGGGGAAGTTGTAACAGCTGATTTTTATATTTCAGCAGTATCATTCTTTAAGTTTACTGCACTATTCGGTAAACATCAGGAATTTCAAAAGCCGTCCGGTTTAAAGCCATCTTCAATCACTTCCATACACATCTTCCTGAATGACGATATTCCCGAAACAATGCTGGAGGATAGTTCATTTGGTATGACAGGATTGTTAGGTAAGACTGTACAGTGGGTTTTCAAGCGTAACTCAAGGCACCTTTCGCTGGTTATAAGCGGATCGGATTTCATAGATGACGGACAAGGGGATTCCATTACCGAATCCGAAGCAAACGAAATATATAAAATTGCTTATAACGACCTTAAATCATCGATAAAAGATTTCGATAAGTTAGAGATATCAGGATTTAAAGTGATAAAGGAAAAGCGGGCTACATTCATACCTGATAATGAGAGTGAAAATTACCGTTTGGATAGTAAATCACATCTAAGAAACCTCTTCATAGCAGGGGACTGGACGAATACAGGTTATCCCGCGACCATAGAAAGCGCAGCTGCCAGCGCTAGAAATTGCGTGAATTTGATTGAGAAGTTACTTTAGAGAGTTGTAGTATTCTTTAGCAATAGCGAGGTCACCGGACAGGTTTACAAGATTAGCAAGATTATCCTGAGTCAGCATTAAATATTTTGTTTCGAAATAGCTCTGGAGTTCCGGATCATGGCTCTCGAGAATGTCTTTTATATTTCTCACGAGCATTTCTATGGCTGACTGGAACTGCTCGTATATATTCTGTTTAGCTTCATCTGAGATACTCACATCTTTTTCCAGTACATTTTTAAGCCCGTTAACATACTTACCATTAAAAATTAGCGTTTCGAATGAGTTTGTTTCACCTTTACCATATGTGATCTCGGTTAACGTGCCGAAATCACTTACGTTATTGAATCCTTTATCAGTAAATTCTTTTAACTCGAATATAAGTTCATTTGTCTTTTCAGAGAGGGGAATATTCATTATTTACCTCTACCGTGACAATGTTTATACTTCTTGCCGCTGCCGCAAAAACAAGGGTCATTACGGCCTATCTTTTTATCAACCTTTACTGGTTCTTGCTTACCCGGTGTAGCTTCAGGAGATTCATTAGCTACCGGAGCTGCAGTAAAGCCCATTCCGGTAGATGAAGCATGTGTCGTTCTCAATCTGGATGTGTTGACTTCCTTAGGAGACTGTTTTAATTGCTGCTCTTCGGGTGTCTGTGTAGTGAATTTGAATATGAAATTGATTACATCGGTATATAGTGCTTCCAGCATTTCAGCGAACATTTTGAAGCCATCCATCTTGTACTCGATAAGCGGATCCTTCTGCGCGTATGCCCTAAAGTTTATACCTTCTTTAAGGTCATCCATTTCCCTGAGGTGCTCTTTCCATTTTTCGTCTATTACAGAAATCATCGCGAATCTCTCTACCTGCGACATTAGTTCCGTTCCATACCTTTCTTCCTTCCTCTTGTAGAAGTCTCTCGTTTCATTTATAATAAGTTCTTTCAGCCCGTCATCACCAAGTTTCTGGTATTCTTCCGGTGTTATGTCGAGATTTACAAGGAATGTCCTTTGTACTTCGTCTTTTAATCCATCTACATCTGCATCTTCTTTGTATTTCCCAATGATATTCTCGATGGATTTCTCTACCATTTCGAATATCTCGTCTTTTAGTCTCTCACCCATTAATGCCTGGCGTCTCATCTCATATACAACCTCTCTCTGTTGATTCATCACGTTATCGTACTCCAGGAGTCTTTTCCTGATGGCAAAGTTATTCTCTTCGACCTTTTTCTGTGCTCTTTCAACCGAATTTGTGATCATATTGTGCTCGATTGCCTGTCCTTCTTCAAACCCCAATCTCTGCATTACGTTAGCAATCCTTTCATTTCCGAACAATCTCATGAGATCATCTTCAAGTGAAAGATAGAACCTTGATGAACCGGGGTCGCCCTGTCTTCCGGCTCTACCTCTTAACTGCCTGTCTATCCGTCTGGAGTCGTGTCTTTCCGTTCCGATAATGTGCAATCCTCCGGCTTCTTTTACGCCGGGTCCGAGTTTAATGTCAGTACCCCTACCCGCCATGTTTGTGGCGATTGTTACAGCCCCGGGCAGTCCGGCATTTGCAACGATCTGTGCTTCGCGCTGATGCTGTTTAGCGTTCAATACATCGTGAGCTATCTGCTTACGTTTTAAAAGTCTGGATATGGTTTCGGAAACTTCGACGCTTGCTGTTCCGACCAGTGTTGGCCTGCCATCCTTTTTCATTTGTACTATCTCATCAATCACAGCATTGTATTTCTCTCTTTTCGTTCTATAGATCTGGTCATTCTGGTCATCTCTGATTACATCCACGTTAGTCGGGATTACAACCACGTCGAGCTTATATATATCCATAAACTCAGATGCTTCAGTTTCAGCAGTACCTGTCATACCTGCGATTTTATTGTAGAGTCTGAAATAGTTCTGCAGAGTAATTGTAGCGAGAGTCTGTGTGTCTTTTTCAACTTTTACTCCTTCCTTGGCTTCAATAGCCTGGTGAAGACCTTCAGAGTACCTCCTTCCGCTTAACACACGCCCGGTATATTCATCTACTATCTGAACTTTGCCATCCTGTATAACGTAATCCACGTCTTTCTCATATAACGCATATGCCTTTAAAAGTTGGTGAACCGTATGCAGCCTGTCACTTCGCTCAGCGTAAACTTTTGCGATCTCATCTTTCTTTAACATTTTTTCATCTGTTGACATTGAATCATCATCGTCAATTTGAGCGAATTCAGTACCAAGGTCTATCATTGTGAAGAAGTCCTTCTCACTTTGTGATGGCGCAAGGAATTCGCGTCCGTTTTCAGTAAGGTCGGTTACATGCGATTTCTCATCTATCACAAAGTAAAGCTCATCGTCGACTATGTGCATTTCCTTACCCTTATCCCTCATGTAAAATGCCTCTGTCTCCTGCATCAGCTTTTTATTTGAAGGGTCACTGAGCAATTTCTGTAACCTGTTATGCTTTGGTAATCCGTGATACGCCCTTAAAAGCAGCAGTCCGGCATGGTCATAGTCTTCGCGAGGAGCATCCTCTTTTTCAAGGATCTTTTCTGCTTCGGCGGTAATACCATTAATAAGAGTTCTCTGTGCATTAACCAGGTTTCTGACCCGCGGGTTAATTTCATCGAATTTATGCTCGGATGCCTCAACAGGTCCGGAAATAATCAGCGGCGTTCTGGCTTCATCAATTAAAACAGAGTCAACCTCGTCTACTATTGAGTAATTGTGCCCACGCTGTACAAGGTGCTCCGGGTTTACAACCATGTTATCTCTCAGGTAATCGAATCCAAACTCATTATTTGTACCATAAGTAATATCACACTGGTACATCTCTTTACGTTTGGCGGAGTTCATATCATTTAGAATAACTCCTACAGTCAGTCCGTGAAATTTGAACACTTCACCCATCCATTCGGAGTCCCTCTGCGCGAGGTAATCGTTTACAGTAACAAGGTGGACACCTTTACCCGGAAGTGCATTAAGATAGATCGGAAGGGTGGCTACGAGAGTTTTACCTTCACCCGTTGCCATCTCAGCGATCTTTCCCTGGTGAAGTACGATACCGCCGATCAGCTGTACATCGTACGGGATCATATTCCACTTAATCTTAACACCCGCTGCTATCCACTCCTTACCGCAAAGTCTGCGGCATGTGTCTTTTACCACTGCGAAGGCTTC
The DNA here is from genome assembly GCA_937959065.1 of uncultured Ignavibacteriota bacterium. Classification (GTDB taxonomy): domain Bacteria; phylum Bacteroidota; class Ignavibacteria; order Tepidaquicellales; family Tepidaquicellaceae; genus JAEYVS01. The sequence goes on from CALGOI010000141.1 coordinate 6,758, forward strand.
CGGTAAGATATCATTCAATATCGCTTCGGTAGTGTCTTTGAGCTCCTTATCAAGGTCAGCAATCTCATCATATGCAGCTATCCTTTCATCATGCGGCATATCACCTGATAGATTTTGCTTTAGCTCTGAAATACGGTTTTCGATATCCTTGGTCTCGTTCTTAATGTGCTCCCTGAATTCTTGAGTCTTTGCTCTGAGTTCATCATCGCTGAGGTCTTTGAGCTTTTCGTAATGCTCGTTTATCTCATCGACCAACGGGAGGATATTTTTTACGTCTTTTTCGTGTTTTGTTGGAAATATCTTGGAAAGTACCTTAAACATTTGTTTTACCTATGCTAAAATTTGGTTTATCAAAATATTCAGAATTAATAATTTAACATTTTTAACTCCGAAAAGAAAAATAAAAAGAATTCTCAAACTTCATTATTACAACAATGGAATTTTCGCTAAAAATCCCATGTTAACGTAGATTAAATATCCATTTATATTGAAATTGAATTAGTTAACGTCTTTTTCTAATTTACATAAACTAAAGGAGCACAATACATGTCCATAATGATAACAACTGAGTGCATTAACTGCGGAGCCTGTGAGCCCGAATGCCCCAATACTGCCATTTACGAGGGCGGTGTAGAATGGGAGCTCGAAGGTAAAACGTACGGCGCCGGCGATCCTCCGCCTTCCGGCTCCGAAGGTTTTTATTCCGACGAATTTTTCTACATTGTGCCCGATAAATGCACTGAATGCGTTGGTTTTCATGATGAACCTCAATGTGCTGCTGTTTGCCCGGTAGACTGCTGTGTACCGGATCCAAACCATGTCGAAGATAAAGATACTTTATTAGCCAAGAAAGAGAAGCTGGATGAATTAGGCAGGTAGTTAAATCTTATTTAAATCATCTTTGGGACTCTCGTCCACCAGATCACTTTTAATCGAATCAATTACTTCATTACTATACGGATTTGTGTCCGTATTGTTGCTGTTTAATTCAGTGACCTTTTCTTCCGTTGAATTCGTCAATTCTTCCGGGGATAGTATCCCGCCGCCCGCAAGTACTTCAGGATCGATCGTATCGGGATGTTTAAATATCTTATTATAACCGAACAATATCAACAGGAAACCTATCGACACTGCCATATCGGCTACATTAAAAATAGGGAACGTATAGAAATTCTTTCCGAATATTGTTATATCCGGAATATTAACATGAATGAAATCCACCACGTTACCGTAAAATATCGGGGCGTAACCGTATATCATTCCGTAGAATGTTCTATCGATAAGATTACCAATAGCTCCGCCGAGTATAAGCGCGAGCGAGAACCGTATGTAAAACGGCTCCTTCCGGTTACGGTAAATGAAATACACAATAAGCAACGTCGCGAAGACCGTGAATAGTGAAAGGAAAAGCTTCGGACCAATCTGCATACCGAACGCCATTCCCGGGTTTTCGATGTACGTGATCTGTAATACGTCAGGAATGACATTTATTGAGGTACGGAAAGGAATACCCTGTAAATGAATTCCAAGAGATGGTATCGAAAGACCTTTTATAAGGAACTTTGTAACCTGGTCAATTATGACAATTAAAAATGAAACATATAAAATTCTCAACGCTTTATATCTATCCTCTTATGTTCTTACATTCTATACAATGCTGTGTGATCGGAACAAGTTCCAGCCTTTCTTTATCGATCAACGGGCAGGTTTTACAAAGATTATGCGGTGTATCGATGCAATCTATACAGACACCGTAAATGCCCTGGTCTATTCTCGTTAATGCTTCCTGCAAATACCCGAGATACTTCTCGTCTCTCTGCACGAACATATAATTCTTTTCTCTTTCCATCTCGTCAGAGCCCTGCTCAGCCATGTGTGACGCGTATGTAAGGTTATCACCTACGTAGTTAGACTCTTCATCAACCAGCGACTGCATATTTGCCTTCGCGCTTTCGATGATCTTGTTTCTTTCCTCGATGATGATCTTTCTGAAATGCTCGAGTTCGGTCTTTGTATAGCGTGTCTTCTTGTTCGGTTTATATTTTTTTGCTTTCGGCTGCGCTTTTTGCCTGGCTTCCTCGATCAGTCTCTTCGTATTCTGAACCGCTTTCTTTCTTTGCTGTCTTGATTTCTTTACAGCGGATTTGGAAAGGGGTTTCGGAGCTGATGATACAGCCGCTGTTTTCTTTTTAGGAGCTGTTTTCTTCTTTACCGCTTTCTTGGTCACTTTTTTCTTTACAGCCTTTTTCGTAGTCTTCTTAACTGCTTTTTTCGTAGTCTTCTTGCTGGCTTTTTTAACAGCTTTTTTCTTTGGAGCGCTCTTTTTCGTCGCTTTTTTGGTTGTCTTTTTTGTAGTCTTAGCCAAGGACAGTACTCCTTGTAATTTAAATTTATTAAACTTTTTCTATGTAGAACTCGAAATCCTGACCGTTTATCTCGGTCTTAAAGAACTCTTTGTCCTGTCCGTTTGCCTGTGTGAGGTTTTCACACAAAATTTCGGACTTAATATAATTAATATGATTATTAATTGCTTTACTAATTTCTTCGGTGGTTTTTACAACCAGGTTTATCCTGTCGTTCACTTCGAAATCATTTGTCTTCCTGAAATTCTGCACGCGGTTTATAAACTCTCTTACTATGCCTTCCTCGATTAGTTCCTCATCCAGGCGCGTATCCAGAGCGACCGTTATGCCCTTATCCGACTCCACGATCCACCCTTCGATGTCCTCGGTGAAGACCTCCACGTCCTCCGTTGTTATCGTGAACCCGTCTTTTTCGAGCTGCCCGTCTGTTTCAAGCTTGCTCACCTCGTCTCT
>CALGOI010000142.1 GCA_937959065.1 uncultured Ignavibacteriota bacterium
TAAAACTCCTTCGCGCCGCTTCTAATCGCATTTGGCTTTTGGAATTCACCTACAAACTTCGTTTCTGAATTTAAATTGACATAATCTATAAACGACGAATCAGCAGGATTTAATTCTTTAAACTGCTTAACTAATGCCTTTATCCTGTTTTCAGTATCGATAGAATCTTTACCTGTAGCTTTTTCAGATACTGTAATATAATTAAACCGTACTGCTTCCTGTTGCTTATATTCATTCTTATGAGCTTCGTAGTATTGCCTAAGTTCTTCTTCTGTTACATTATTAACTGAAGGATCATTTACACTGGTAAGTGGTAATAAAAGATAATTGAAACTTGCCTGGATAAATTGATCTCTGTACTGTTGCTGAACTTCCTGTTCGGTAACAAGAATTGAGCTTGTAATAACATTTTCAAGTTTTTTTAGAAGGAGTGTCCTTCTCAACTCACTTTCGACCTGGTTCCAGAAAGATACTACTTGAGGCTCTTTAGAAGAAAGTACCATCTGGTAATATTCATAGTTAAACACACCTGTGGAATCGATAAATACCTGCCTTATCTGGTCAGGTAATGTCTCCGGCCTTTGATATATCCAGTTTACAATCTCATTGTCATCTACCGAAATACCAAGTTTCTCAATCTCTTGCTGTAACAAAATATTCTGCACCATCTCATCCCACACACTTTGTCTGATCTGCTGCATTGTGGCATCATCGATCTCCTGATCTGGATTGTTTGCTCTAATTTGATCCACCCTCTGCTGGACAGTCATCTCGTACTCCTGGTAAGTTATTTCCTGTCCGTTAACCTTCGCAAAAACATAATTACCGCTGTTTAGTCCCAGGTAATCCATACCCCATTCAAACACAATCGTCGCTAAAAATGCAATAATCAGTATAATGATGATAAGAGGCATCTTATCCCTCATCTTATTCATTATCCCGGTACTATGATGATACTTTTTATTCGCCATTACTTATTTATGCTAATTTATCCTTTGTTTATTGTTTACTTATTTAGAAGTAACTATAGTAAAATTTTTATTTAAGAAACATTTAACCTAAAGTATTTAATATGTAAAATCAATGAAATTAGGTTTGTAAAATGCTTTCTACAAAACTGTATGGGTCTTTTTTTCTCTTATAAATATCCGAAAGATTCTCATCTAATTGCTTTTTGTGATCCGAATCCCAAAATTCCTTTCTCAATTTATCATTTACCAGTTCATTTATCTTTTTAATCAGATTTGTTTTTCGTTTCTTAGCTAAATATCCCGAATCCTCCAAATGTGATTTATGTCTCATTATTTCATCGAGAAGTTCGGGAATGCCCTCATCTCTAATGCTGATTGTATTCAAAACATTAATGACCCAGTTGTCTTCAGATGGCGGCTTAAGATGTATAATATTCTTAATCGTCGCAGCAACACCACTGGCTCCTTCCCTGTCTGACTTATTCACAACAAATACGTTTGCAATTTCCATCAACCCAGCTTTCATCGCCTGAACAGCATCACCTGACTCCGGAACTAATACTACAACGGTAGTATCACATGTCTGGGCTATGTCGAGCTCTGATTGACCTACACCAACCGTTTCAATAAGAATAAAATCTTTCCCGGCTGCGTCAAGGATATCACAGGCTTCGACAACAGCTTTACTTAGCCCGCCAAGGCTTCCCCTTGTTGCCATCGACCGGATAAAAACATTCGGCAATAGACCGATGTCCTGCATTCTGATCCTGTCACCCAGCAGAGCTCCTCCTGTAAACGGGCTGGTTGGATCGACCGCAATAATCCCGACCTTATGACCCTTTTCAATCAATAGTTTTGCCAGTGAGTTTGTAATTGAAGACTTACCTGCTCCGGGAGGTCCGCTAATACCAACTCTGTGTGCTTTGCTTGTCTATTTAATAATCATTTGTAATAGTTCGATACTATCCTTATCACCGTCCTCTACTTTTGATATAGCCCTTGAAAGAGTCCTTTTATCACCGCTAATTAATTTATCAATGAATTCCTGTTCAATGGCCATTACTTACTTTCCGTTTATTTTCTTTTCCCAGTTCCATGCAGTCAAAAGCATATTTTCCAAATCTCTTTCAGCTTTCCACCCCAATACATCATTTGCTTTTTTGGTGTCTGAGTATATACTAGTAATATCACCGGCTCTTCTGGGACCGATCCGGTAATTCACTTTTTCACCTGTAACCTTTTCAAAAGCATTCACAACTTCCATCACGGAGTTTCCTCTGCCAGTCCCCAGATTAAATACTTCGTAGCTCTCATTGTGGGTGTTACTTTCAAGTCTTTGAAGTGCAACAACGTGAGCTTTGGCTAGATCGACCACATGTATATAATCCCTTATGTTAGTTCCGTCCGGGGTATCGTAATCATTCCCGTTTATTGTAAGTATCTCTCTTTTACAAATTGCTGTCTGTGTAATGTATGGCACGAGATTATCCGGGACACCTATCGGCAGCTCCCCAATATTCGCTGAATCGTGTGCACCAATAGGGTTAAAATATCTTAAGCTAATCACATTTAATTTACCGGTCGAGCATGCATCATAAAGAAGTTTTTCAATTACTTGCTTTGTATAACCATAAGGTGAATATGCCGGTTTGATTTCTGAAGTTTCTGTAACCGGGAGATCTTTTGTCTCTCCGTATACAGTACAAGATGATGAAAACACAAAATTCTTGATGACATTATCTATTACGCAACCGGTCAGGTTAATGCTCCCACCAATATTATTTCTGTAGTATTTTAATGGGTTTTGAACCGATTCACCCACCGCTTTTAGGGCAGCAAAGTGGATAACTGCCGATATATCCTTATGGCGAGTAAAAAAGTCCTTTAAGGCATTCTCATCTGTAATATCTATCTTTTCAAATTCCGGTTTTACCCCTGTGATGCTCTCGATTCCATCTAATACACCAATGTTTGAATTAGATAAATTATCGATCACAATAACTTCATAACCCGCATTCTGCAGTTCGACTACAGTATGCGAGCCTATATAACCTGTTCCGCCTGTAACTAAAATTTTCATCTATAAACTTTTAAACCCGATATCTTTTCTGAAATATATATTGTCAAATTTTATCTTGTCGATATTCCTGTAAACTTTTTCCAGGGCCTCCTTTAAATTCTTCCCTTTACAGACAATATTGAATACCCTTCCACCATTAGTTATCACCTCCCGGTTGATTCCATAGCTGGTCCCTGCATGAAAAACTATACAATCACTGTCGACATTATCCAAACCGGTTACTTCCTTTCCTTTTTCGTATTCATCAGGATAACCATCCGATGCAAGTACAACTCCCGCGCAAGTCTCATTAAATGTTTCGAGTTTGTAATCTTTTATTCTTCCTTCTGCTGAAGCCATTAATAATTCAAGGAAATCGGATTTAATTAATGGGAGTACTACCTGTGTTTCAGGATCGCCAAATCTGCAATTGAATTCAATTACATAGGGCTTTCTCTTTTTATCTATCATCAGACCTGCATACAAACACCCTTTGAATTTACTCTTATCATTACTCAATGCATAAAGTGTTCTGTCGATGATAAGCTCTTTAACTTCCATAAGAAGCTCTTCATCTAGAAACTTAGATGCCGGGGAATACGCGCCCATACCGCCGGTGTTCTTTCCTGTTTCACCTTCTCCTATCTTCTTATGATCCTGTGAAACCGGAAGGATTACATAATCCTCTCCATCTGTTATCGCAAATACAGAAACTTCATTTCCCTCTATAAACTCCTCTATAACAAATGTAAACCCGGACTCGCCAAATATCTCTTCTTTAATAAAACTGTCGATCGTTTCCTCTGCCGATTCTTGATTGTCTGCAATTATCACACCTTTACCAGCTGCAAGACCGTCTGCTTTTACAACAACCGGGTAACTTACAGAATTCAAATAATCTTTTGCCGCTTCGATATCAGCTTTTCCAAACACTTTAAACTTAGCCGTCGGAATTCCATTGAACTGCATCAATTCTTTAGCGTATTTCTTACTGGACTCGATCCGGGCGGCATTTTTAGAAGGCCCGAATATCTTTAATCCATTCTTTGTAAACTCATCCACTATGCCTAACGCTAATGGAATCTCCGGACCAACAACAGTAAAATCAATTCCCTTGGTCTTTGCAAAATTGACCAACGCTTCAAGTTCTGTTGCTTTAATATCTACCGGTTCAGCAAATCTATCTATACCCGGGCTGCCGGTTGTGCAATACATTTTTCCCTTAGTCCTTTTATATGAGGGAGAATGGAAGATACTTCTTGCAATAGCGTTCTCTCTCCCGCCATTTCCAATTAATAATATCTTCATAATTAACTTAATCTATTGATAATAGATAATTGAATTCAGTGGCAAGCTCTTCGGTCATTTTTTTTCTGTCGAATTCCTTAACTACATTTTCATCCGGCTTTGGCAGCTCACCCTTTTCATAAAACTTATAATATTCAAGTATTGCATTAACAATATCATTTGGATCTTCTTCCGGAATGAATGTTATCGCTCCGTAATTTTCAAGATACTTCTTCGTAACACCTTCGGGAATGCAGGCGATTATCGGTTTCCTGCTGCCAATATACTCACCCACTTTACCGGGCATAGCGGCGTCTTCATTTTCCCCCCTGCTTATTAAAAGGAACAATATATCGGATGCCATAATTTCCCGGACACAATCAATGTGATTTAAATAACCTGTTAAAATAATATTGGATTCGATTCTATATTCTTTAATTAACTTCCTGTTTTCTTCAGTGACATGTCCAATAAAACAAAATTCGATCTTATCTTTCAAGTCCGGATTTGATTTAAAAAGTAACCGGATTGCATCAAAATAATACTTCGGATTCCTGGTATAAAAGCTTCCCGAATAAGCCACTCTCATCCTGTTTGATTTTGGAAGCGGATCCTTCGACGCAATTTCAAAATCCTCTTCGTCATATCCATGCGGGATAATTCTTATATCATTATACTCTATATTACCGTACCTGTCGATTATATACTCTTTAACCCTTCTGTTTGTTGTAAATATCTTATTCGCTGATCCTACTACACTTTTTTCAAGCTTGATGTTTTTCAAACGGTGATAGGATGTAGGATAATAATTTAATACCGGGCTGTCTACCCACGCATCACGGTAATCTAATACAAGAGGTACATTATACTTTTTCTTTACTTCCTGTCCTATTAAATGATCTGTGTAAGGAGGAGCAGTAGAATAAACAAGTTCAAAACCGCCGTATTTATCCCATATTTCATCTATCTTCTTTAAAGCTTTCTTTCTGAAACCTATCTTACTGTCGGGAATGAAAACAAATTGAGAAAGTTTGCTCCTGAGTTTTCTGAACTTTTCAGCGGGAGCTTTAACTTGAATGTTTTTTGGATCAAACTCGTCTTTACCTGTTCGCTCGATAATAATATTACTTCTTATTGCCTCGTCAAGTAATGACTCGTCTATTGCAAAATATTTTTTGGGGCTGTCTGTAATAACAACCGGCTGCCATCCGAACTCAGGCAGATACTTAGCGAACTTTAATGTCCGCTGAACACCCCCCATTCCCATTGGTGGGAAATAGTATGAAATGATTAGTACCTTATTCAAATACTGCCTCTTGATTCAATGGTTAAACACTAAAGAATTATTAATTCTTTAGTCGTTTTGTTTAAAATCTCACATCCTTCTTCTGTCACAACTACATCATCCTCTATCCTTACCCCGCCAAGCCCTTCTATATAAATACCCGGTTCTACCGTTACAACATTATTAACCTTTAACTTACCTTTATAGACCTGGTTTAATCTTGGACTTTCGTGGACTTCATACCCTAAACCATGTCCAAGGCCATGTCCGAAATATTCTCCAAAACCATAATCCTTAATAAGGTCTCTCGCTGATCCATCGACTTTCCTGCATGATGCCCCGGCTTTTATATTACCTAATGCTGTCAACTGTGCTTCTAGAACAACTTCATAGATCTTTCTCTTTTCTTCGCTTATCTCCCCAATTGCTATTGTCCTGGTCATATCGGAATTGAATCCCCTGTATACCGTACCATAATCTAACGTTAGAAGGTCACCTGATTGTATCACACGGTCAGTAGGATGCGCATGAGGAAGCGCACTGTTTTCTCCGCTTGCTACTATCGGATCAAATGCATTCTTCTCACCTCCAAGTTTCATCTGGAAGTATGTAATGTCTGCTGCAAGCTCCTTTTCTGTGGTCTTACCTGCTTTGATTGCCGCTAAAATATGGTGAAATGCTTTATCACTGATATCCACTGCTTTCCTTATATAATCTAACTCCTCGGCTGTTTTAATCGCTGAGATCTCCTCTACTAGTCCACTCAAAGGAACCCACTTAACTTCATAACTCTTTTTTAATGTCCTGTATGCGTTAAAATTAAGAGTGTTTGCTTCAAATCCGATTTTCTTAAGCTTATTCTTTTTTATAATAGATTTAAGAAATTCATACGAACTTTGTTTACCTATGATGATTTCGAAATCAGAGTTTACTTCTGACTTAACTACTGTTTTATATCTGAAGTCAGTTATAAAATAGTTCTTATCTTTTGTTATCAAGGCAACTGCCGCACTTCCCATAAATCCGGTAAGATATTTTATACTCGTCAGATTGGTTACCAGAAACGAATCTATCTTATTGGCTTTAAAGGATTCCCTGACTTTAGATAACCTGCTCATAAAATTATGTTTTTTTCAAATATCATTAAAATTACTCAATCTGTTGAGCAATTTCAATTCAAGATAATATGCTATATTCCACTTAATTTATGGCAATAATCAGCCCTAAATTACATTGACAATTCTGACTATTTCAAGTAATTTGTTGTTTGTCATTTTTTAAATAAGGTTTATTTTTATAATATTTTCTGGAGAAATTTTGAGGAAAAACCTTTCTAAGATAGTTCTTACATTAGTGCTGATTGCCCTGGCAATCTACTTCATTTATCCGACCTATAAAGATTACAAATTAAAAGAGGAATTAAGTAAGCTTTCCGGACAGGATAGCATTAATTTTGTCGATGAAAATGCACAGGAATTAAGAGAAGTGCAGGAAAACAGGATTAAGCTGGGACTGGATCTAAAAGGCGGGATGTATGTAGTTATGGATGTTGACGTTGTTAAGTTACTGAATGACCTTGCGGTTAGGAAGGACCCTCAACTCGA
>CALGOI010000143.1 GCA_937959065.1 uncultured Ignavibacteriota bacterium
TCTTGCGAAGTGACTTAGCCAACAAATCCGGGTCGATATTTCTCAGGTACGGGATTTTTCTCGTCAGGCGACGGAATTTCACAAGTTGTTTACGGCTCGATATGTGTAGGTGAGACTCCTGGTGAGACATCTCCTTTCCCAGACGTGAAGTAACAAACGGGGATTTCTCCATGGATAATATCTGAGACGGGTAGACACTTCGAGCCCCCGTCATGAGGAAGCTTATTATGCACGCCAATGTAGCATACGGAGCCAGTTCCGGACCGAACAGCTCAACGGACATGATACTTGCTGCAATTGGTGTATTAGTACATCCGGCAAGTACTGCCACTAATCCTATCGCGGCAAAAGTAGCTATATCCAGCCCGAGAGCACTCGCGAAAAATGTCCCTGAGGTTGAGCCTATAAAGAGAATCGGTGTTATAACTCCCCCGCTTCCCCCGGCATTGAATGTAATGCTGGTAGCGAACATTTTTACAATGAACGCGTACCATTCAACATTTTCGCCGGTTAGAGTGCCTTCGATAGTGGGAAGTCCCAGCCCAAGATACCTGTTAGAAAATACCAGGGCTATAGCAATTAGTAAACCGCCGCCTAAAAGTCCTTTTAACGGTTCCCAGATCTTTATTTTGGAGGCAAGTTTCTTCGAAGCGTTAAGTATTTCAATGAATATGGCTGCGCATATTCCAAAGAATACACCGGAAAGTATTACCTGTAAAAAAAACGACTCATCGACTACGGACACGAAATCTATAGGAAGATATGAATAATGCATACCGAGAGCGATCGCAGTCTGGTAGCTCACTATTCCGGCTATGAAGGATGGGAGCAGAACCGAGTACATTACATTTCCAACAAAAAGCACCTCGACACCAAATATCGCTCCGGCTATAGGTGTCCCAAATACCGCTGCAAAGCCCGCGCTTATACCGCATATAACCAGCTTGCGGCGGTCTAAATTATCCAGTTTAAATATGTCAGACATAACAGATGTCAATCCCGCTCCTATCTGAGCGCTGGGACCCTCTTTTCCTGCCGAACCCCCGGTAGAAAGGGTTATCACAGTTGCAACGAGTTTGACGGGGATGACCGCTGCTTTTATCTTACCGAAGTTCTTGTGAACTGCTTCCAGTACCTTTTCAGTACCGTGCCCCTCGGCATCCGGAGCAAGATATTTAATGATCAAAGCGCTAAGGAATAATCCGATGGGAACCATATATAGGAGGTAACCACTGCCTTCACCCAGTGCTATGCCCCAATCCAGGAGCCCGAGAAAATACCTCGTTACAGCGCCTACAACTATACCGGCGAATGTAGCCCAAAATACCCATTTGATTATTCCGAGAAAAAGGAATGTGTGTTCTGTGATCTGTTTACGTACCATAATAAATAGAAAATCTATAAACTTCTAAATGCATCCAGAGCTTTTTCAAGGTCATCATCATTTACATCCAGATGAAACACAATGCGGAGGAAGTCGTAACTTCCCGATGAGATAAATACTCCTTTTTCCTTCAGACGCTTTATTAGCTCTTCCTTTGGAATTTGAGTACTTTCAAAGATTATAATATTCGATTCAACTTTAGCGGG
>CALGOI010000144.1 GCA_937959065.1 uncultured Ignavibacteriota bacterium
TTATAATCCTTATAATATGACTCAACCCTAATAATAACATCTCCTTCGTTATTATATTCATAACCCAGGATGTAGTGTACTGCCTCTTCCGGTTTTAAGTCGTAATTATTTCCATAAAGGTTGTTTGACAGCGAAGTGTACTGGTGATATATACCTGTTGCTCCTTTGAGGAAGTGCTTATCGGCAATCCGGAATACCATTGAGAGTCTCGGATCGACATTAATTTTGTCGGCTAGCGTACTATAATCCGATCTTATTCCTGCAATTGTATACAGGTCATCAAATACCCGGATCTTTGTTTCACCGTACAGTCCGACTCTTCCTGAATGAAGAGCATTGCTGTAAGTAAAGCTTGGGGCATTCGGTCTCAGATTGTATGAAAACACCGGCAATGTTCCGTCTCCTTTATACTCATTATACTCATATTCAGCACCACTCTTAAAATCAATTTTACTGTTTAATGGAGTAGTGTAGTCTACTCTGACCTTTCCATATGTAGTAATCTCTGTATTATCGAGGATACTGTAATTAATGTTACCGTCATACTTGCTGTAAGATACACTTGTCTCTAATAGGTCAGATGTACCCGGTACGGTAGAGAATTTCAAATTACCAAAATAAGAATTTGATTTTGACTGGAAATAACCGTCAAATGTCGGACTTGTACTGTAAACACCTACTTTATCCCTCGAAAAATTTGTGTAAAATTTGAACAAAGTATTATCGTCTACCCTGTATGACGCTGTACCACCGAGACCTTGTGTCTGGGGAATAGGGTTATACTCATCGGCTTTGCCATGCAATTCCAGAAAAGGCTTTAAATATGAGACCGTACCCTGAAATGTAGCGCCAAGTTTACTGTCATCTGAGCGATATGAACCCGCAAGGCTGCTAAGACCCAAGCCGACAACAGCAAACATACCGGTATTTCTCGGCATATCATAACTCTGCAAATCGAGTACAGCCGATAATACGTTACCGAACTGTGCCGAAAACCCTCCGCTGGTAAAATTGATCCCCTTTAACCCCCAAGGATTAATGGTAGAGTATGATGAATTATTACTGGCATTATCAAATATAAAGGGGTTGTAAAGAGATGCCTGATCAAGGATCGTCAGAACCTCATCGGGGTCACCTCCTCTTACTGCTATACGGCTTCCTTCATCTACCTGGTTCGAACCGGGGAAAGTGGTTATCGCCCTGTAAAGATCTGCATCCGCTCCGGGAATCCTCACTATCTCAAGCGGTGATAATGTAAGCTTTGAATTCTCACCCGAAATAAATGAGCTGGCGGTGACAACAATTTCATCTGTTGTAACAATTGTCGATAAAACTATATCAAGCTCCGTCTGTTGTCCCTCTGTTATACTGATAGCAATTGTCTGATCTGAATAATTGATTGCTGTTATTAATAAAGTAAAATCGCCTGTTTTCCGTGTTTCAAATTCATACTTGCCATCTTTATCTGATGTCGCTCCGTCGATTGTACCTTCAAGTACAAGATTTGCGCCTTCAATTGCTTTTCCTTTTTTATCCTTAACAGTACCGTATATCCTTGCCCTTTCCTGAGCAAAAAGATCAGTACAATTCATTAAAATTACTACAATGAAGAAGTAGATTAACCGGTTCATTTAAAATTTTAATTTATTGATTTCTTTTGCAATATTAACGTCTTTATCGGTAATACCGTTCTCTGTGTGTGTCGAGAATGACATTTCAACTTCTGAATACTTTAACGTAAGCCAATCCGGGTGATGATCGAACTGCTGGCAGAGAGTTCCTATAGCAGCGACGAGTCCCATAGTCTGGGGAAAATTATCCGTTTTGATCTTCTTCTTGAGGGAATCTCCGTCCTTTTCCCATCCATCCAGATTTGTGAGAGCTTCATTAATTTGTTCATCTGTTAGCTTAGACATTATTATCTCCTTTCTGATTATTTTTTATAATTGATTCGAGTTTGTGTATATAATCTTCGAAAGCTTTGTGTCCTTTATTAGTTATTTTATAAATAGATTGAGGTTTTCTGTCCACGAAAGCCTTATTTACCTTAATATAACCAGCATCCTCCAGCTTTTTCAAATGAACACTAAGGTTTCCATCCGTAGCATTGGTTTTTTCTTTTATGAACTTAAATTCCGCTTCCTCAACACTTATCAATACAGCCATTATAGCGGTTCTGATTCGCGAGTGGAGAATTTCATCTATTTTCTGATAATCAAATTCGCTCATTTAAGCCTGTACTGCTAATTCTTTTTTCCACCTGTAATACAAAACAAAACCGGGAATTATTGAAAACAAACTAAGCATAATGCCATACGCAAGTATTACCTCAATTCCATTCATAAAGAATAAAATTCCGGCTCCGATCCACCATCCAAAAGCTACTGCAAGAATAAATCCGGACTTTTGAATCCTTGAACTGATGTAGTTAGCTCCTCCTGCTACTGCCGCAATAGTAGGACAGATAGCATCATAAGGTATAACTTTAGCCGGGATACCCACAAATGCTATAACTGCCATTGTTACACCTGCCCCTATCCAGGTATGCATTATCATTTTTCCGGCAAAGGTTTTACTTTTCTCCTTTTTCCTGTCCCGTATTCCAAAAATTATTGAGAAAACCCATCCTATAACAATGCAATTCATCCAGACCCAATTAATAAAATTACCTTCGATATTATTCTTTACTCCAACGTAAGTCAGAATAGATGCTATCCCTACAATTACTCCCCACAGTATATAATACTTACCGTTATCGAGTGTTGCCTGTCTGCTATCGTCGATTACTTTTTTGATAAAACTTATCTCGGATTCCAATTGATGAGTAGACATTATGCTGTTACCTCCTGTTTTCCATTATACTGCTTTCTCCATTTATTATAGAAATACAAACCCGGGATTATCTGGAACAGAACCATCAGTCCGGCAAAGATTGCAAGTGAATGGATGGATTTCCAGTACATAAATACTGCCGATGTGATCCACCAGCCAAAACCGATAAACCGTATCCACTTCTCTCCATAAACAGTACCGCTGACGAAATATGCAATTCCGAGTATCACCGACATAAGAGGCAGTATTCCATAACCGCTGATAGTTCCAGACATAGTACCTGCAAATCCTACCATTGTCATAGATAAACCTGCTGAGAACCAGACCGCGCCAAGAACTTTATCGGATATAGTCCTGGCTTTGAAAGTTTTTTTCTCTTTGCTGATTCCAACTATAGTTATAATCCATCCAAGTCCTACAACAGCGATCCAGACATAAGTCGGGTTTATTGAGGTGATATCCATCAGCCGAAGATAGTTGAACATTATCCCTATTACTACCAGGATACCCCACAGAATGTATCCGATACCATTCTCCGCCAGCGACCTTCGGCTCTCCTCCATCAGTCCTTTGATGTAGGTTAATTCGTATTCCGCTTTTTGAACTTCCATGATAATTTTGACTTTGATTAAAGTACTTTATTTTTTAAAGTACTTTACAAAGTTAGATAAGAATTGTTATAATGTCAAGAGGTATAAAAAAATAGTCCGGAATTAAACCGGACTAATAAACATTACTAATTGATAATTAATGATTAAATATGTTACTGTCCCTGTGCCTTACTGTATCCGTCAATTCCGTTGAATGTATATAGATGTTCGGTCTTAATAAAATCATATCCGTCATTATTGAGCTTTTTGAGCAGATCGAGAACATCAGTATGTTTTAAAGCCGATTTATCGGGTGATTCAAACCTGCATCTCCAGTGGTCCGTACAGAATGTATCCGGAAGTCCTTCAGGCCAGACCTTAACACCTCGATTGCTGATAACGATGAGTTTGAGAGTATCATTTGTATATTCATTTAGCTTTTGTCCAAGCTCTTCAGCAGTACCCTCATCCCAATCCAGGAATACGTCCACGCCGACAAGCTCTTTCTTTTCTTTCTCTACTTTTGTGACATGAGACTTCTTTATCTTCTGCTGGTCAGGTGTCGGAATGTAATCGACAGGTTTTAAAACTTTTGGCTTCTGCCCAAGGCGTTCAATGACTGCGTCTGTGAATTGAGTTGTGCCTACTTTTTCCTGGTTTAAGGCTTCATTGAATACGTCCCCTGTCAAAATTCCGTCCTCGATTGTTGTAAGCCATGCATTATGTATTTTTTCCGCTGCCTCATACTGCCCGATATGTGTTAACATCATTACTGCACCCATCAGGAGACCCGATGGGTTAGCGATGTTCTTGCCCGCGATCGTAGGAGCTGAGCCGTGTATCGCTTCAAACATAGCATAGTCATCACCTATATTAGCTGAACCTGCCAGACCGACTGAACCAGTTATCTGGGCCGCGATATCTGAAATGATATCACCGTATAAATTCTCTGTAACGATCACATCAAGTGTCCCCGGCGCTGACGCAAGAAACGCCGAACCAATGTCCACAATAAATGAGTCGCTTTCTATCTCAGGGTATTCTTTTGCTACATCCAGAAATACTTTGTGAAAGATACCGTCCGTAAGCTTCATAATATTGTCTTTAATGAAGCAGGTGACTTTCTTCCTGTGATTAGTGCGGGCGTACTCAAATGCATAACGGCAGATCTTCTCCGAACCGGGACGGGAAATAAGTTTTAAACACTGGTAAACTTGATTCGTCTGCCTGTGTTCTATTCCCGCATAAAGATCTTCCTCGTTCTCACGAACTATCACCACATCCATCTCCGGATGTTTCGACGCGATGAACGGGCTGTAAGATACGCACGGTCTTACATTCGCGTAAAGCCCGAGAGTCTTACGTGTGGTTACGTTAAGGCTCTTGTAACCTCCGCCCTGAGGTGTGGTTATCGGTGCTTTAAGGAATATCTTGGTTCGCAGCAGTGAATCCCATGACTCTTTGGATATACCGCTGGTATTTCCGGAGAGATACACTTTCTCTCCTATCTCTATCACTTCTATATCTAACTGTGCTCCTCCCGCTTCGAGTATCTTCAAAACGGAGGTCATTATTTCAGGTCCTATTCCGTCACCATAAGCAACGGTTATCGGGGTCTTACTCATTTAAATTTATCCTTAACTTTCGTTTATGTTTTTAATTATCTCGTCGCCGAATTCTGAACATTTAAGTAGTGTCGCACCATCCATTAATCTTTCAAAATCGTATGTAACTTTCTTGCTCTGTATTGTCTTCTCAATATTATCATAGATAAGCTTAGCTGCCTCATTCCATCCAAGGTACTCGAACATCATCGCTCCTGATAGTATCACAGAACCCGGGTTAACCTTATCAAGTCCTGCGTACTTAGGCGCTGTACCGTGTGTTGCTTCGAATATAGCGTACCCGTTCTGGAAGTTAATATTAGCGCCCGGTGCAATACCGATACCGCCAACCATCGCAGCCAGCGCATCTGAAATATAATCCCCATTGAGGTTCATTGTAGCGATCACTGAATACTCGGCCGGTCTCAAAAGTATCTGCTGAAGGAACGCATCAGCAATAACGTCTTTGATAACGACCTTTCCTGCTTTCACTGCTTCGTCCTGTAACCTGTTTGCTTCGTCTTTTCCCTTTTCTTCGGCTATCCTGTCATACTGAGCCCATGTCCAGGTCTGGTCGGCGAACTCCGTCTCTGCTAATTCATATCCCCAGTTCTTAAATGCGCCTTCGGTGAATTTCATTATGTTACCTTTATGAACGAGAGTAACCGACGGTAACTTCCTGTCGATTGCATATTCAATAGCAGCTCTTACAAGTCTTTCCGTACCTTCTTTGGAGATCGGCTTAATCCCTAGTGAAGTAGTTTCAGGGAATCTTATTTTTGTAACACTCATTTCTTCCATGAGGAATTTCTTCAGCTTCTCGACTTCATCAGTACCGTACATATATTCTATACCCGCGTAAATGTCTTCAGTATTTTCCCTGAAGATGTGCATGTCGACTTTCTCAGGATGTGATACCGGGGTAGGTACTCCTTTGAACCACCTTACCGGCCTTAGACATACATAAAGATCGAGTATTTGTCTTAATGCAACGTTAAGGGATCTGAACCCGCCGCCAACCGGAGTTGTTAGAGGTCCTTTTATGCCCACTATATATTCTTTGAATGCTTCGAGTGTTTCGTCCGGTAGCCAGTTGCCTGTCTCGTTGAATGCTTTCTCCCCGGCGAGAACTTCCCTCCAGACTATTTTCTTACTTCCGTTATAGGCTTTTTCTACTGCCGCATCGAAAACTCTGTGTGAAGCTGCCCAGATATCTACACCTGTTCCATCGCCTTCAATAAATGGTATTATCGGAAAATCGGGTACATTCAGCCTACCCTCACTGCCTACGGTTATTTTTTCTCCGTTCATTTTGCTGCCTTAATTTT
>CALGOI010000145.1 GCA_937959065.1 uncultured Ignavibacteriota bacterium
CACACCGAAAAGAACTTTTAAAACCGGTCCCTTCAAAATCTGTTCTCTAAAACTCTTACTCCTTAAAAGTGAAATTATGTAATCCAATGACAAAGCAAGAAAAATTGCCATAATTATTATGTAATCAACAGTAAACCTAACCGCTCTCACAGAATAAAAAGCAAATCCTATTACAAGCAGGCCGATGAACCAGTCCTTTTTCTTAAAAGCATAGTAAAGTATCAGTAATCCTGAGAATAAAAATATTTTATAAATAATAGTTACAAATCCACCGGAGAACATCTCATCGAATGGTGATCGCCATTCATTGATAGTTTCCAGCATCTTCATCTGAGTATGATCATATGCATATAAATATGTCTGGAATGAATTAGGATTAATAAACATTACCAGAAATGAAGCAAGCACAATTAATAGAAGCCGCATTAATTCAGGCTTTGTAGATACCTTATAATACTTACTCTTAAGGCTTTTATTATAATTTATTATCTCGCTAATAATAAATATTCCTAAAAGAAACATTCCTGCGATTATTCCCATATGAATATTGGCCCATAATAAAAATATTAATGGGATAAAGTATAAAACCTTGTGATTATGTCGAAAATATTTATAATCCGTTATGATAAGTAATAGCAGTATAAAGAATAGGAATGACATAATATGGGGACGTGGTGTAAGTCTGTCGATTATTCCAAAAGCCATCAAGCCCATTACCAATAACGAGATATTAAAGCTGACTTTAAATCTTTGCAAAATGAAATAAGTTATTCCAAAGATCAAAAGAAATATTATTGTTCTGAAAATTGAAATTGCATCGTACCCCCCAATCTGGAACAGTCCATAAGTTATTATATCCCATCCCCATTCAAACGGCATCCACTCCTGCCCTTCTGTTGTAAATCCAAATACATCCCCAGAGGGAACACTCCCGGTTTCAATTATATACCGTCCGGTAGCAAGATGCCAAAATACGTCATCATCACCCGATATCTTAAAAGTGGTAAACAACACAAGGAAAACTGCGAATAAAGCAAGAAGCGTATAATTAAAATATTTATTCTCCGCAACAGAAACTGATTTTTCAGTTCTCTTATCTTGTTTACCGGTCTTATTTTTCTTTTTTCCTGCCAATGCTATATTAAAAATCCCTGTTCGTTTCCGTACAGGGATTTCAATTTAAATTAAACTTTTATAAACATATTTATTTCACAAGGACCATCTTTTTTATCTCGGAATTACTTCCTGTAGATAGCTTATAAAAATAAACTCCGCTGGATAATTTAAACTTACCCGCGTCGAATGCAACGCTGTAATCACCAAGTCCATAATATTGGTTATTTACAAGTACTGCTACCTCCTTACCATTAAGGTCATAGACGCTAAGTGAGATATTTGAAGCTTTTCCTACTGTGAAACTTATATTCGTAGTCGGCTTAAATGGATTAGGATAATTCTGTTTTAGTTTAAAATCCCCTGCTATTCCATTATTATATAATATAGAAGTTGTGGTCACATGAATTACTTTGTTATTAGCATAATTCCATTTATCACCATCTGATGAATTTGAATCCAGATCCACAGCGTTTCCGTTTGCATATATTGTGTCATATACTTCCGGTGTGTTTGGAGCTATATATAGAAATTTCCAGCTTACTGTATCATTTTGAACCGGTTTTGGAAACTTATGAGTTAATTCATAATCCATTGATTTGAAATTTGAGTCCCTTTTTAAAAGTGTATCGTCAGGACTTGGCCAAAGTGCACCATAGTAAGTTGCAATATCCGTACCGGCTGCATTAAAAATAGTATCACTAGTAACAATTAACCGAAATTCAGCTGTATCGCCCGGGGCAACTGCTGATGGTCCGATGATTTGTACATGGGTCTGAGTATTCTCAAATCCGTGACATCCGCATCCAAAATCCGTAGTCTTCTTTGTGACCCCAACAATTCCATTGAATAATCCGGCAAGATGCATGAACATCACACCTAAAAATGCCATATATGCTAAAAATAAAAATGGTTTACGTAATTTCATTTATTTGTTATTAATTACTGTAATTAGAATTATTATCAAGTTAGGATTACTTTTCCTTAAATTCAATTATTTAATTTACCTTAGGTACTTTTAAATACACATTTAAATTAATTATATATATTTTTGTGAAAACTAATATTTTACTTCATGCAGCCACTCGACTGGATTATTCTCATTCTGTATTTCGTTTTCGTACTTTCTATTGGTGTAATTTTCTTTAAAAGAGCAGGCGGTAACCTGGAGAACTTCTTCCTGTCCGGAAGGAAACTCCCATGGTGGCTTGCGGGATTATCTATGGTCGCCACAACATTCGCAGCTGATACTCCCCTTGCT
>CALGOI010000146.1 GCA_937959065.1 uncultured Ignavibacteriota bacterium
TAATTAGTATCCATACCCAAATTAGGCATACCAAATGTCGCCGAATCCAGCATATATATAACCTCAAAGATACCAGACCCGGGAGGTCCTGTATGTTTTATAATTCCTATGTTGCCCGCTCCGTTACCAAAGCCGAGAGAAACTATCTCCTCTATACCGTCTCCGTCCATATCTTTAAGAAAAGGCCAGCCGCAGTTTACCTGAGCATTTAATTTGTAATGTTTAAACTCATATCCATAGTTGCTTGGAATACCGGTGGAATCCATATAGTTAAATACTCCTGATGTCCACTGTGCATCCCCGCACACTATCTCATCTTTCCCGTCACCATCTATATCACCTACTGCAAATGTATAGCACTGTGTCCCTATAAACTGACTCTCACCGGAGTATATAGGACCATTAAACTTACTGCCTAAACCCAGAGCAAAAGGAGTACTGCCCGTAACACCATAAAGTCTAACCTCGGAGGGGTTATTGCCATTGAAATAAGTAACCAACTCCCACTGACCCCGCGTTGTAACATTATTTATAGTAACAGAATCCCTGTATTCTATACCATAAATCGAATTACTATAACTGCTTAAAAGATATTTATAAACTCCCGGGCCGTAGCATTCCATAAAACCCGGTTGAATACCCAAAGTGGAGAATGAACTTCGTACCATAAATTCAAGATTGCCGTCTTCATCGTAGTCTGTGATATTGAAACCATTCATATAACTTCCGGGAGTAATTAATGTTGTGTCCCAGTCTATCACATACTGGTTCTGGTTGACATTTTCAAATATAACCACCCTGACAGGAAAGACACTGCCTCCCGTATCGGTTATCTGATAAAAATTATATATTATCTCATTTTTACCGTCACGGTCTATATCACCATCTGTGTGTCTCCAATCGGGAGATCCGCTTCTGAAGCTCTCCCATTGCTGAATGAACTGTATATCATAAACAAATACACGAGGATCATCCAGGTGCTCCCGTAAGGGAGTTTTATTCTCTACCTTTTCTTTGTAATTTATAATCCTGTTTCGAACAAGTTTTTTAGTTCCGTCTGTATATGTCATAAGAAGATCTGCTCCGGGTGTATTCGACATCTCATCATAAACAGCTTTTATGGAGCGGAGTTTTTTCCCTTTGGTATCTATATCTCTATATGGAGCCATAGACCCGTTTGCGAGATTTTTATAGACAACTATCTTATCTAATGAGTTGTAATATATCGCTACATCCTGGTAGAAGTCTTCGGTATTAAACAGGGCGACCGCAATTGTATCTTTTTGCCTGTCAGGCATTGCGTTTATATCTATACTGCC
>CALGOI010000147.1 GCA_937959065.1 uncultured Ignavibacteriota bacterium
GTCCCGGGGCAGTAACGTCGGGTTTTATCAATCCCATTGAATCCGTAATTTCTACAGGTGCTGTCCTGCTGTAAGGATAATCCCTGTGATTCGGATCGATTGAATAATTATATGTTCCCCACAAAGGCCAGTTGCCCCATGTAGATGGACCAAACGGAGATGTAGAATAAATTACATCTGTATTTACGTGCACATTCCCAACGCCGATAGTTCCGCTAAGGTTACCCACCAGTAATTGATCCGGATGAATCCACGGAGCGGGAACGTTGCCTGCTGTCGAAATATTAACCGGAATCGGTCTTGTTGTATTGACAGAGCCGCCGTCATTACTAGTTGAATTTGTATGTATCATTCCTCCCGCTAATGACATATCACAAACAGTTCGGAACATGCTGTAATCAGGTGGAGCCGGGTTTCCGGTATTAGGATTCCATTTCCAGCTGAGTGAACTCGTAACAATATCGGCACCCATCTCAAGTCCGTACTGAAAAGCTGCCCACTGCTGAGTTTGTCCGCTTGAATTTCGCATCACAAATGATTTTGCTCCCGGAGCAACACCCGTCTGGTTGCCCATTGTACCATCACCAACAACTGTACTCAATGTTGCTGTTCCATGAGCTGCTGCTGTAATATTATAACTGTTAGATGTAAAATCCCATCCAATGAAATCATCTACTTTTCCATTACCATCATCATCAATACCATTAATATCACCCGGATCGAAAGTAGATGTAGTACCGCTTCCTATCACTATCGTCATTCCGTCATTATCAGCATCCTCTCCAAGATTCTGGAACATATTATTTACAACATCAGGATGTCTCCAGTGAAACCCGTCATCCGAATTACCAACTATAACTCCCTCTCCTGTATTTCCAAGAGCCCATACATCATCTGCGTTCATCAAAATACATCCCTGGTTAATTATAGAAGAATTCAAGGAAGCAAAACTGAATGGCGCGCCGTATTTAGGTACATCCCTAAGTTCCTCGATTTCATATGGGTAATCATAATTTATCCTTTCGATATTGGCGTAGTCCCGTGCAAGTTCATTAATAGTCTCATTGTCTGCGGAAAGACGGATAGTGTTATTGATCCATAGAGGCTCGTAGTACTCAAGGCTCCTGGATGCATATTTAACTTCGAGATACTGCCTTACAAGATTCTGTGAATTTTGAGAGTATGCTTTAAGACGTTCGATAACGATCTTTCTTCGCTGATCTTTCGGAATGTTATATGATAGGTCTGAAAAATCCGATAATCTCAATCGATCATTAAATACTATATAGATCGGAAGACGTTCGCCTGATCTGTTTTCATTCATTTTAAATTGCAGGTAAGGATCTATCTTTGATGCATCCTGTGCCCCGGCAATGTCAGTACTTAAAAAATAAACCCCACTTAATAATACAGCCACAAAAAGTGTTAATTTATTCATCTTTTGAATTTGTTAAAATTAGTAAATTTCTGCCCGCGATTACTAATCCGCCAATGTAGACATTTTTGAAGATATTCAAAAAAGACAAATAAAAAAACACCTACAGGATTTTAAAATACATTCGAAATATCTATCTTGAATCTGGCGTTAATCAGCAGATTTATCTGATAGGAAGTGGTAATGTTTTCACCTTCTCCAAATCTTGACGTGAACTGGACCAAAGCATTTAATCCCCAGTATTTAGATGATATCAATTGTGTTCCGAAATTTATGCCCGCAATCCCTGCATCAAATCGTCCGTCATAACCTCCTTTTACTCCGGCAAACAAATCTTTATTGAAATAGTAATTAAAATTTACAGCACCCCAATTATATGTGGTGAGCCCGGTAAATGTGGTTGTGTCGTATGTGGTGTCCGGCGGATTAAAAGTGATGTTTCTCGATACAGAAGGATTCTGATAGGTAAATTCATCCTGTCCCACTGAAACTCCAACTTCAATGTTGTCAGTAAATTTAATTCCAATGAGAAACTCGAAATAATTTACACCAAACACTCTCTCTGAAAATTTACTCTTTGCTAGATAATCTGCGTGGATTGTAACTCCGCTCTGGATTCCAAGACTTAAACGGTTCTCTGTTTCAAGATTCTTCAAATCCTGAGCGAATCCCTGTGAGGTGAGGATGATCAACAAAATAAATACAGCCGGTGATAGTGTCAGCTTTCTCATTTTCCTAATTGCTTACTTTAAAAACTTTATGAAATTTATAAACTTTTAACTTCGATGTACTATTGTCGAGCTTGCCTGATCCTTCGGTAAAAGCACCATTTGAGCTACTACCATATTCTCACTGCACGTCACAGCAAATAATACTCCTTCCGCGACTTCATCCGGTGTAAGAGGTGTCATTCCCTTATACACGGACTTTGCTTTTTCATCGTCGCCCCGGAATCTCACATCACTGAATTCTGTCTCAGCCAGACCAGGGTCGATTGTCGTTACTTTTACTCCCGTTCCGTTCAGATCAAGTCTCATTCCTTTTGTAAGAGCGTCGACAGCGTGCTTTGTTGCGCAATAAACATTTCCTGCGGTGTAAACTTCATGTCCCGCTATCGAGCCGATGTTAACAACGTGACCGGAGTTATTTTTCAGCATCAGCGGTATGACACATTTAGAAATGTATAATAACCCTTTCACGTTCGTATCTATCATCTCTTCCCAGTCCGCTAACACCCCGTCCTGTATCTTGTTCAGCCCCCGCGATAACCCCGCATTGTTCACCAGTATGTCAATAGCTTTCCACTCATCCGGCAGTCCGTCGACAGCTTTTTCCACATCATTGTAATTTCGCACATCGAGAGTCAGAGTCTGAATTTCAACTCCGTATTTCTCCCTGAGTTCCGCGGCGATCTTTTCCAGCCGATCCTCCCGCCTGCCGGAAATTATCACGTTAGCGCCATTTTCTGCAAATAAATATGAAATTGAGCGTCCGATTCCACTAGTTGCGCCGGTTACCAACGCAGTTTTGTTTAATAGTTTCTTCATACATTACTAACTTTAATTAAGTAATAATTATGGATATTTTACCAAAATGAAATAATTCTATAAAAATTGATATATAAAAAGACCAAAATTATCTGTACAATCGGACCCGCGGTATCTACAACAGAAAAAATAGCTGAACTGATGAATGCCGGGATGGACGGCGCGAGACTGAATTT
>CALGOI010000148.1 GCA_937959065.1 uncultured Ignavibacteriota bacterium
TTCGCAATTTTTAAATCCATCTCTTGATAAAGGGATGGATTTTTTTTGTAAAAATCCGCAATGTATGAATATTTGAATTATATTTAAATTTGTATTAAATTAACTTTAATCTATTAAATACTTATATTTTATATATGTCAGAAGTTAAAGATATAGAACAGGTTAATGGTAACGGCAAGAAAGTCGAAACCTTACCAAGTGTAACAATACGGTTCGCCGGGGACTCCGGAGACGGTATGCAGCTTACCGGGAAGCAGTTTACCGGGACATCAGCAGTATTCGGGAATGATATCGGAACTCTACCGGATTTTCCGGCTGAAATAAGAGCACCCGCCGGTACGTTATACGGTGTAAGCGGATATCAGCTCCGTTTTTCCGACCATGATATCTACTCACCCGGTGATGAAGTTGATGTTCTAGTTGCTATGAATCCCGCTGCCCTAAGGGTGAATTTAAAAGATCTGAGAAAAAGCGGTACTATTATCGTTAATGAAGATGCATTCGACAAGAAGAATCTACAGCTTGCTAAGTACGATATTAATCCACTCGATGATGATTCACTCAGTGAATATAATGTAATAAAGTTGCCGATAACCAAGGCAACTCTCGAAGTTGTTAAAGACGTAGGACTTTCAACAAAGGCTGCCAATAAGTGTAAGAACTTTTACGCGCTTGGTCTTATGTACTGGATGTATGACCGTTCGCCTGATAAGACCCTCGACTGGATAGAACAAAAATTTAAAGCAGACCCGCTTGTAGTACAGGCAAATACCCTTGCACTAAAAGCAGGTTACCACTTCGGTGAAACATCCGAAGTGTTTACTTCACGCTACGAAGTCAAACCGGCTAAAATGTCCCCGGGTATTTACAGAAGCATTTCCGGTAATGAAGCAATTTCTCTCGGGCTTGTAGCTGCAGCTGCAAAGACAGGACTGAAACTCTTTCTGGGAAGTTACCCAATAACACCTGCTTCAGACATACTTCACTTTATGTCACGCCATAAGAATTTCAATGTTATAACATTCCAGGCTGAAGACGAGATTGCGGGAGTGACAGCAGCACTCGGCGCATCATTTGCGGGAAGCATCGGTGTTACAACGACAAGTGGTCCCGGGATGGCATTGAAAGCTGAAGCCATTGGGCTGGCTGTCATGGTTGAACTTCCTTTGGTTGTCGTAGATGTACAGAGAGCAGGACCTTCTACCAGTCTTCCGACAAAAACCGAACAGGCGGACTTACTACAGGCGATGTACGGAAGGAATTCCGAATCACCGGTCGCGATCATTGCACCTGCGACACCATCAGAGTGTTTCACTATGGCTTATGAAGCTGTACGTATCGCGCTCGAACACATGACTCCCGTTATTTTATTATCCGATGGTTACATTGCAAATGGTGCTGAGCCATGGAAGGTACAGAAATAATCAGATTTAAAAGATATTAATGTGAGATTCCGGACAGATGCTGAAGGATATGAACCATATCTAAGGATCGAACTTCTAACACGACCTTGGGTAAAGCCCGGTACACCCGGACTCGAACACAGGATAGGCGGTCTTGAAAAAGAAAACATAACCGGTAATGTAAGTTATGATCCGCAGAACCACGAGAATATGGTTAAGCTTCGTGCCGAAAAAATTAAAAACATTAATAAAACAATTCCCGACCTTGAAGTTATTGGAGAGGATTCCGGCGAACTTCTTGTACTTGGATGAGGCAGAACATA
>CALGOI010000149.1 GCA_937959065.1 uncultured Ignavibacteriota bacterium
TTTAATTATTGTCATTTTCTTCATTTTCACCGTTGTCCTCATGATACTGCAGGTCTATGTCAGCGAATTCGTCAGGGCACATTATCCTGAATACGAACGGGGCGGTCAGACCAGCAAGGAACGGTCCGACAAGATAGATCAAAAGGTTTGAAATAGAGGTACCCCCGCGGAATGTATCTACAAGGATAGGTCCTATACCTACCGCAGGATTATATGCTCCTCCTGAAAACGGGCCACCGGCAAAAGCAGCTCCTAAAATTGTAATACCGATTGCCATCCCATAATATGAATTGCCTGCATTCTTTTTAGTTGTAGCGACATTCAGTATCACTAGAATCAGAGCAAAAGTAAATAAGAACTCTACCAAAATGGCTATAAACGTCGATACATTTGGAGCGGGCGCGGGAGCAAAAGATTCTGTTGTAATGGCTACAAAAGCCAGCGCGGCAAGTATTGCCCCGATTATCTGGAATACCCAGTAGATAACCAGATCCTTAGATGAGAGTCGTTTTCTCAGGAAGAGCGCCAATGATACGGCCGGGTTATAGTGGGCACCGGAGATGTGACCGCCCATATACACAAGAGCAGCAAGCCCGAAGCCGATAGCGATGGGGTTACCCGTAAGCCCAATTATTAGAACCAGAAAGAACGTTCCGATTAATTCCGTTATGTATCTGTTCATTTTAAAATTGTTTGATTATAAATTTTCGAGAACCTCGTCAACGTGACCGGGTACTTTTACTTTAGAGAATATCTTTTTTATCTTACCGTTTTCATCGATGATAAACGTAGAGCGCACAACGCCCATATATTTTCTGCCGTACATGCTTTTTTCCTGCCATACACCGTACTTCTCGAGGACTTTGCAGTCTTCATCCGATAAGAGCAGGAAGTTAAGGTCGTATTTGTCTTTGAACTTATTGTGGGATTTGATGCTGTCTTTACTGACACCGATAACAACGGTATCTTTTTTGGCGATGCGTTTCATATTGTCACGGAAGTCACACGCTTCTTTAGTACAACCGGAAGTGTCATCTTTGGGATAAAAATACAGCACGACTTTTTTGCCTTTATAGTCTTTCAGTGAGTGGGTTTTTCCATCGTCGCCGGGGAGTTTGAAATCCGGAGCTTTATTGCCTTCTTTTAGCATATTTATATTTTGATATTTTGGTTTAGATGCCTTCTTATAGAAATTATACTTCCAACAGCACCGAGAAGAACACCAATAATGATGATATAAAGAAAATTAACAAAATTATAAATTTCACTTCCGATCGTATCAATATTCTGCTGGGCGGTGTAATACTCTGTAAGGGCAATAATAACCAGAACAGCGAGTATTCCTGCCATCAACCCCTGTATTAATCCTTCGAATAAGAATGGAGTGCGGATAAAATTCTTAGTAGCGCCAAGTAGCTTAAGCGTTTGAATTACTCTTCTTTTAGATTGTATTACGAGACGGATAGTGTTTGATACGAGAAATATCGAAGAAAGTGTTATAATAATAAGTACGGTTAAATTAAGATAAAGGATGCCGGATGATGTTTCCTCGATTGCACCAAGATTCTTTTGCGGGTAATAGACTTCGATCACTCCGTACATTCCCTCTATTTGCGATTTTATCTTATCGATACGTTCGATGGTCTTATATTCGTCATAAGTGTCGATTTTGAATGAAGGGGGCAGGGGATTAGATTCGAGTATATCGAGCATCTCACTCCCAAATTCCTCCGAAAATATCCTTGCGGCTTCTTCTTTACTGATGTAATTAACACTCTTGATACCGCCGATGCGTTTTATCGCATCACGAAGGGAATCGATAGTGGTCTGTTCGATATTATCCTGCAGAAACGCTTCTACTTCAACTTTTTCCTTAACGGAATTAATGAGGTTGTTTGATTTAACAGAAATAGTATAGTATATGGCGATCAAGATAAGGGACAGAGTAATAGTGAGTATTGAAGCAAAAGTAGACAGCTTTGCCCTGCTAAAACCCCGCAATGATTCTTTAAAAAGATATATGAGCTTCAAGAAAAAATAGTTTAATTAAGTTTCTCCCAACCGCGCCTGTTCAGATCCCAGTATATGACCGCTCCCGCCGCGAAAGCAATAGCCCAGAATATTATACCGGTCAGGTAGTCTCCAAAAATAATTTTTCCCGTACCGAATAGAAACATGTAAACGAGTACTATACCGCAGACCCAGTCCACGAACAAGAATCCCATTCCGCTATCCTGCTTTATTTCCGGTAATTTCTCTGCGATCTTTCTCCAGCCGATACCTCCGGGGTGGACGCGTTTGTAAAACTCGTGAAGTTTTTCTTCTTTAGTCGGGCTGGTTAAAAACATAACCAGCAGCCATGTTAAAGTTGTAATCGGAACAATCACAAACAGACTATCGGGGAATTTAATATTGAATTCACCGAAGTATAATACACCGTAAACAATAAAAGGTGCAACAGTTGCGGCTATCTCAGCCCAGGCGTTAACTCTCCACCAGAACCATCTGAGAATAAGAACAAGTCCAAGCCCCGCACCGCACTCAATTACAAAAGACCAGACGCCGGATATTGTGCTCATTTGAGTAGTTACAAGCACTGACAGGAGCATAAACACTATAGTCATTATTCGAGAGACGGCAACATAAGAACCGTCGGTACTTTTTTTGGAGATAAATCTCTTATAAAAATCATTAATGAAGTATGACGTACCCCAGTTAATTTGAGTTGAAATTGTCGACATATATGCACCGAAGAAAGCGGCTACCAATAATCCGCGTAAACCGGTTGGAAGATAATCCCTCATAGCGTGAACGAAACCAAGACCCTTGTCTGCCTGGGATAAGTCCGGGTATAAAACCAATGCACATAAACCAACGATAATCCAAGGCCACGGTCTGATAGCGTAGTGAGCGATCTGGAAAAACAAAGTTGCGAAGAGTGAATTCTTTTCATCTTTCGCACTCATCATCCTCTGTGCAATGTATCCGCCTCCGCCGGGTTCAGCTCCCGGGTACCATGATGCCCACCATTGTATTCCTATAAAGGCCAGGAATGAGATCAATGTAAGGGAAAGTATACCTGCAGTATCCTGTACGGGTGTTTCAGCAGAGACATTTGGGGTGAACTGGAATGCCCATTCGGGTAATTTTTCCTGCAGACCTGAAACACCTCCAATTTCGGGCTGGCTTACTACAACGATGGCAAGGATTATACAGCCTATCATTGCCAGAGTGAACTGTACAGCATCTGTCATTACTACACCCCAGAGACCGGACATAGCCGAATACAGGGCAGTAAGAAGCATACACGCACCAATGTAATAAAGTACGTTTGAATCGTTTATATATTCCGGGAACATACCTACGAGGATCTTCGACATAGCCATATTTACCCAGCCCATTATGATCACATTCATAAATATACCGAGGTAA
>CALGOI010000150.1 GCA_937959065.1 uncultured Ignavibacteriota bacterium
AGCAAAATATTGAGCTTCAACTTCATTTTTTGTCTTAGTATAGTAAATTTTCTTTTTTTTCTGATCATCAGAAAAATCAAAAATATATCCTAGTTTATCAAACTCTTCACCATCATCTCTTTTGAGAATAATCTTTTTTTTCAGATAGAGTAGTATTCTCCAGTTGCAATTTCTGAATAATGAAATTTAAACTATATAAACTTCGTCAGAGATCTCTATCTGTGCCCTATGGAATTTCTCATAATGATTTTCTTTAAATAGTGGAGAATAATTAATTGTAAATTTCTCAATTTTATCTCCGAACCTTGCATGATTTATTAAACTTTGAAAGTTCTCAATATATGCATCCACATTCAATATTACTTCGTCTGAAAGAATATAATTTATAAAAAAAACAACAATCTTAGCAATTAAAGGTGATGCTTCTTTAAAGGAATTTTTGTCTATTGCAATATCATGAGCTAAACCTTTTCTCATCGAAATACCAAGTTTTTCGGATTGAGCAATTTCATTGTCTTTTAACTTTAGATAATCGTTATGAAGCTTCTCAAGTTCTTCTTCCAATGTAGTATCGTCAAAGTTCTTATCCTTTAAAATTTTTTTTATTTCACTAAAACCGAGATGTTTTATATCCTCGTCAGAAAGATTTAGATGTTTTTCTTTTTTGGAAAATTTCATTTTCATCTTGTTGCCTCGTCTGTACATCTCTAAATTCTCATCTGTAAATTTGTCTTTAGCGTTATATTTAAAATTTGGATATATTTTATTCAAGTCTTCAGGAAACAAAGAGTTTATTGCATTTATTATATGTACATTTTTTACACTTAAATTATCAACATTATCTTTAAAATATTCCATGCATTCTCTGCAGATATCATATGATCTCCAAAATCCCTTGATATTCATTGGGATTATATGTTCTCCCTCACCTTTTCTATCATCTGGATGAGGTAACTGTTTTTTACAAAAAATACATTTTTCATAAATTGCAAACATAATCTATTTAATTTTAAACAAACTATAAAAAACTATTTGGTTTTGCAAACTTAAAAGTATTATTCTATTATCATATTTAATTAATACCAATTATTTTATAGATTATTAATATTAATCATTGAAATTATAGAGTTTGATATTCTTCCAGAATTTTATTATTTTACCTTAAATAATTATGGAAATGGTCAAAACAAAAGAAAGAAAATATAGCAAAACTGAACATCAAAAAATGCTTGATGAATTTAAGATTAACGTTATGGAAAGTCTTGGAAAGGCAATAGAAATAATTGAAACAACAGCCAAAAGGGTAAATAGTGAAGAACTATTTACTCTTATTTTTGCTAACATTGCCTTTGGAACAGTAGAAGAATTAAATGACAATAATTTTGGTACAGTGCCTGCTAAAATGGAGAAGCTAGCATATTACACTTTTCCTTTTTTGTCTCAATCTAAAAAGAAAGTTTCTATACAAGATATTTATGATGTAAGAGAGGCTTTGGAAGATATGATAAACGTATCATCTTTTGAAAGAAGTAATTTTAAAGTTCGTGATGAGAATACAAACAGTTTTGATGATATTGTTACTGAGTTACTGATGTATGCGAATGTTGTGCGAGGTTCGGCTTATCCAGAACAAACAGAATTAGAAATAGTTGAAATTCAAGGAAGATTTGAGACTTGGTTTGAAAATAAGATTGGAATTGGACCTCAAAAAAGTATACTTATTCTTAAAGAAGTAATGAAAATCATTGAGTATAAATTCCAAAAATATCTTAAAGAAGTTCAATTGTTCGAAAAAGATCAAGTTGAAAAATGGAAAAAAGCTAAATCTCACTTAAACCAACTTGATATTCCTGAAGAAGAAAAGAGAGAATTTAAACAATTGAAATTAAGAGATATTAAAACATCAGTAAGAAATTATAAAATATTAGAATTAGCAATAGGTTTACCAGTATCTTTATTAGAAATAAACGAAGTTCTTAAAGTAACTGAAGATGAATGGAATGCTCTAATTGACATGATCGGTTTTACATCGAATAAAAGAAAAGAAGTAGAAAATGTTTTGGAATTAAGAAATTGGCCACTATTTGTTCTATCCAATAAAAGATTTATATTGGCTGATATTTCGAATGCTTTTGATGTTTTATGGGATAGATTTGAACAAATAGCAAAAAGCGATTCGAATTTCTTTGATAGATATCAAAGACAACGTTCTAAATGGCTGCAAGCGAAAAGCTACGATTATTTGAAGAAAATATTTCCAGAAGACTGTATCTTACAAAATTTAATATATAAAGATCCAGAAAAAGATGAGGATGCTACTGCTGAATTAGACATACTTATTAGTTGGGGTGATATTTTATTAATTGTGGAGCTAAAATCGAATCAATTTAGATGGGAATCCCAAATTGGTGACATTGGTAGATTGAAAACTGACCTCGAAAGAAATATTGGAGATTCTTTCTCACAAGCTAAACGAGCTCTATTGTATATTAATAAAAATGAAGAGCCAAAATTTATTGAGAAAGATACTCAAAGAGAGTTCGTTTTTGATAAAACCAAATATTCGAGAATTTATCCTCTTAACATATCACTTCATTTTTTAGGAGGAGTTGCAAATCGCAAAGACATTTTAGAAACCTTAAATATTATAAGTGATAAGCAATTCCCATTTTCTATAAGTATTTCAGAACTTGAACTATTAGTTGAAGCAACTCAGAAACCTGAAGTATTTTTACATTACATTGAGAGAAGATTAGCTATTCAGTATGAAAAACCATTGTTTATATCTGATGAACTTGATTTGATAGGGGCTTATTTATCAAGTAGATTAATTTTAGAAGATATGAAGGACGCTAATCAATCTAATTTTATTCATTTTGATGGCTACAGCGATATATTTATGAAATTATTTAACTATAAAAGAGGATTAGAAAAAAAACCGGAAATTAAATTACAAATACCTGATGAAATTGAGGAAATATTAACCAGAATTCGTGAATCATCAAATTACAACAAGTATATTTCAATTATGTTGCTTAATCAACCTAATAAGATACTTGCTTTAATAAGTTATTTGATTAATGAGTTAAAAAAGCAAATTCCATCAAGTGGTTTGTTTCGAACAATAACTGAGAAAGAAGAAGATTGTACAGTTTGTATAGTCGCAATTAAGGATTTGTCCTTAGAAGAGTTAGATAAAAAGGTATTAGAAAAAGTAGAATTAGAGAAATACAGAAACAAGAGTTCAAAGTCAATTGGGTTGGGGTTTGTATATTCTGAAGGAAGTTATTCTATTGAATCAATGAGAATAAGTAATTACCCATGGGAATATGATCCAAAAATGGAAAAGTTTTTAGAAAAATATACGGGTCATTATATTCCAGTAAGTGGAAAAAAAATGCCAGGTAGAAATGATCCATGTATTTGTAAGTCCGGGAAAAAATTTAAACAATGTTGTTTACCTAAAATAAATATAACAAAGGCAAATCAACTCAAGCAAAACAAGTATTAATTAAAACTCCATCTTTGAAAGTTCAGCCAACAACAAAAAACCCCGTTTACACGGGGTTTTCGTTTTTATAGGGTAATACAGTTATTACTACATTTTACTACATTCACTTCTTCACATCAATTATACATTATACATTGACAATTGATAATTGAAGAAAAAGGGCTTCGCCCTTTTTCTTAGTACATATCCATACCGCCGCCCATTCCGCCCGGAGGCATCATTGGAGCAGCACCTTCTTTTTCAGGTTTCTCTACGATAGTTGCTTCGGTCATAAGAAGCAGTGAAGCCACGGAAGCGGCATTCTCTAATGCAACACGTGTTACCTTAGTCGGGTCGATGACACCGGCTTTCACCAGGTCTTCGTACTCGTCTGTAGCAGCGTTGAATCCGAAGTTTCCTTCGCCTTCTTTTACTTTATTCACGACCACTGAACCTTCGAGACCTGCATTGTGAACTATCTGCCTTATCGGCTCTTCGATAGCTCTTTTGATTATGTCCACGCCGATCTGTATGTCGTGGTTATCTGCTTTTACTTTGTCCAGCTTATTGGAAACGCGAAGTAATGCGACACCGCCGCCCGGAACGATACCTTCCTCGACAGCTGCGCGTGTTGCGTGAAGCGCGTCTTCCACACGTGCTTTCTTCTCTTTCATTTCTACTTCGGTAGCAGCGCCGATCTTTAATACTGCCACACCGCCTGAGAGCTTAGCGAGCCTCTCCTGAAGTTTCTCTTTATCGTAGTCAGATGAAGTGTTCTCCACCTGCGCTTTAATTTCTTTGATTCTCTTTTGTATCTCTTCGGTCTTTCCTGCGCCTTCGACGATAGTAGTATTGTCTTTGTCGATAACAACGCGCTTAGCTGTACCAAGATAAGATACTGTAGCATTCTCGAGCTTGTAGCCCTGCTCTTCGGAGATAACTGTACCATCTGTAAGTACTGCGATATCCTGGAGCATTGCTTTCCTTCTGTCACCGAATCCGGGAGCTTTAACGGCAGCAACTTTGAGCGTACCGCGAAGCTTATTCACAACGAGAGTAGCTAATGCTTCGCCTTCGATGTCTTCAGCGATGATAAGGAGTGACTTACCGCCCTGTGCAGTCTTTTCAAGGATAGGGAGGAGGTCTTTCATTGTCGAGATCTTCTTATCGTGGATAAGGATGTACGGATCTTCGAGCTCGGCTTCCATAGTCTCTGCATTCGTTACGAAGTATGGAGAGAGGTAACCGCGGTCGAACTGCATACCTTCCACAACGTCAACCATAGTCTCTGTGCCTTTTGCTTCCTCTACTGTGATAACACCGTCTTTACCTACTTTATCCATAGCCTCAGCGATAAGATCGCCGATGTATTTGTCATTATTAGCTGAGATAGCGCCAACCTGTGCGATCTCTTTGCTTTCTTTGATGTCGTTTGAAATATCTTTAAGACCTTTTACGAGTTCTGATACTGCAAGGTCGATACCTCTTTTGATGTCCATCGGGTTTACACCGGATGTTACGAACTTAAGGCCTTCTCTTACGATAGCCTGCGCTAATACGGTAGCTGTAGTAGTACCGTCACCTGCTACGTCAGAGGTCTTGGAAGCAACTTCTTTTACCATCTGTGCTCCCATATTTTCGACCGGATCTTCGATCTCGATCTCTTTTGCGACTGTTACGCCGTCTTTTGTTACGGTCGGAGCGCCGAACTTCTTGTCGATAACGACGTTACGTCCTTTTGGTCCGAGAGTAACCTTAACTGCGTTTGCAAGAGTGTCCACGCCCTTCTTGAGCGCGTTCCTCGCTTCGCTGTTAAATTCGATTAATTTTGACATAATATAAGTTTTTAAAGTTTTTAAAGTTCATAAAGTTTGTTAAGGTGCTTTTAGCAAACTTACTCGTTACGAAATTCCGATTTCGTAACGCAGCAGTGTCTCACCTTTCACGTCTCACTTTTCACCATTAGATTATCGCGTACACATCTGATTCTCTCATTATGAGATATTCGTTTCCGTCGACTGTGATCTCTGTACCGGAGTATTTTCCGTAGAGCACTTTATCGCCGACCTTTAATTCCATAGGAATGTTCTTTCCGTCCTCGGTTACTTTTCCGCTTCCGACTGCAACGATCTCGCCTTTCATCGGTTTTTCTTTTGCAGTGTCAGGGATAATGATACCGGAGGATGTAGTCTCTTCAGCCTCCATCGGCTTAACGAGAATTCTGTCCTGAAGTGGTTTTAGGTTCATTGTGTTAATATATTGTTTAGTTAATAAGTTGGTTTGAAATTGAATTCTGTTATTAGCACTTATCATAACAGAGTGCTAAAATAATAAGTTTCTTTTGCGAATTCAAGGGGGAAGGAGGGTATATTGCGTAAATTTTCCGTAAAGCTATTGTAAATAAAGAGAAAAACCGTTTATACCACGAATTACACCAATTCACACGTATTAACGCTCCGTTGTCATTCCTGCTGCATTGTCATTCCCGCGCAGGCGGGAACCTAGATCACGATTTCCGGACGTGGTTTAAATCTAATGCGGATATTGGATTAAGTACGAAAAGGTGATTATCCTCCCCTCCGTCGGTCGACGACTCGACTCGTAGAGGAGGGGTGTCCCGCAGGTGGACACCGAAGGTGGAAATATTAAAGATACTCTGAAACTTCTACATTAAATAACTACATAAAATCACAACTCTTATTCCACAATCGGTGATACATGCGCATATGACCCTTTTTCCATTTTAAGTTTCACCCACATTTCACATCTTTGTAAAGATAATTTTAAATTAACTACCAATTTATGTCACCCCTTCAGGGTTATCCTTTCAATAGAACTAGATGCTATAAATATACCACCCCTTCGGGGTTAAACAAAAAATTCCAAAAATCTCTACCACCATGCAAACACATGAAAATACATACCCGGATTCCGGCCCTTTAACAGAATTTTTATTAATACCTGAAAAATCAATCCGGAAAAAATCGAGCCAATTAGTGGTATGTTTTTTAACATCTTATTCTTTTCTCCGTGCCTTGGTGTCTCCGTGGTAAAAAATCCTTTTCTCTGTGCCCTCTGCGATCTCTGTGGTAAAACAATAAAAAGGAACATTATGCCCCATAGCGAAGTAAGAAAAACAAGAGATTACTACAAACCAAAAAAATCGCGGAAGATGAGAAAGAGCAAAAGCCCGAAGGATTCACAATTTAGAAAGGTGTACTTTCTCGTTGTTTTGCCGGTTATCCTGGCATTTGGAATTGCGCTGCTATCGATCGGCAAGGTAACGGGAAATTCAAACATTTTCTCAGCCACCTCACTTTTCAAAAAACCCCTCGACATCTCAGGGGCAACTAAGAACCCCGGACCAATTCAACTCAGCATGAAGCTGAACAATAATTACTATTACGATAAGGAGAACAGCCAGGTGTATATGTACCTCGACCTAAACGCGGAGGATATCGAGGTCCTGGAGGAAGACCGTACGCCGATGAACCTCTCTATCGTTATAGATCGAAGCGGTTCGATGAGCAGCTCCAATAAGCTCGGCTACGTAAAAGAGGCGGTGAGCTACATTCTGGATGAACTAAGGGAAGACGATTACGTTTCCATCGTTACGTACGATGATTACGTTGACGTACTTCAAAAGTCATCACAGCTGGAGAGCAGCTGGGACCTCAAAAGAAAAGTTAATGACCTTCGCTCCGGCGGATTCACAAATCTCAGCGGCGGAATGCTCGAGGGCTTCGACCAGGTAAAAGACACATACAGAAGAGGTTACGTTAACAGGGTGCTGTTATTATCAGATGGTATCGCCAACAGGGGTATCACAGAGATATACAAGCTCAAAGATATGGTACAGGAAAAGAACTACAAGGATGGGATAGTGATCTCGACCTTCGGTGTGGGAAATGACTTTAACGAGGACCTTATGAGTACGATAGCCGACCACGGCAGGGGAAATTACTATTTCATAAACAATCCCGACAGGATCCCGAGGATCTTCGCCGAGGAGCTGAGAGGAATCAGAGCGCTTGCCGGACAGAATACGAAAGTTAAAGTGAGATTCCCGGACAGCTATTTCAAATTGAATAAAGTATTCGGTTACCCATATGAAGTGAACGGTGACGAGATAACAATAGATTTTAAAGATGTATTTGCAGGCGAAAAGAAGAGCGTGCTGTTGAAATTCGATGTGACAAGATCATCGAGCAAGAGCGTGAAATTCTTTGCTGACCTTTACTATGACGACGCTACAAATAACAACAGGAGCATTCACGATTACGAGAGCGCGTCCATCACTCCGACAGGAAACCTTTCATTCTATAAGGAGAACTTTAACGAGGACGTACAGCAGCAGGTAGC
The DNA here is from genome assembly GCA_937959065.1 of uncultured Ignavibacteriota bacterium. Taxonomy (GTDB): domain Bacteria; phylum Bacteroidota; class Ignavibacteria; order Tepidaquicellales; family Tepidaquicellaceae; genus JAEYVS01. The sequence continues at coordinate 7,853 of CALGOI010000150.1, forward strand.
AGTATTCGAGGCAAACGAGATAA
>CALGOI010000151.1 GCA_937959065.1 uncultured Ignavibacteriota bacterium
TGGGAAAAATAACAAATTCCATCCTTCCGGAGAAAAGCCTTTACTTGTTTACAGTACTGATTTTGATGATAATGGCACAAATGATATCGTTTTAGCTAAATTCAATAATGACAAAAAATGTCTTCCTGTAAGAGGTCGTGAATGCTCATCTAACCAGATGCCTTTCATTCTTCAAAAATTCCCGACTTATCAAAGCTTTGCACAGGCAAGTTTGCAAAACATATACACTGAGGACAAACTTAATTCGGCTTTGAAGCTTGAAGCTAAGGAATTCGAGAATTGTGTTTTAATAAATAATAATGGTAAATTCGAACCTAAACATCTTCCCGTCGAAGCACAATTATCACCTTTAACAGGAATTGTAGTTATGGATATTAATAATGATGGCTTTATGGATATTATTGGAGCCGGAAATAATTATGGAGCTGAAGTCGAAACTGTAAGATATGACGCCGGCAGGGGAGTTGTTCTGCTCGGTGATGGTAAAGGTAACTTTACTGCTGTTAGTCTCCTTGAAAGCGGACTCTTCGCCAATAACGATGTTAAGGACATGAAATTGATTAACATTGGAGCTGAAAAGAAACCTGTTCTACTTATCGCAAACAATAATTCACCTATGCAGAGTTTTGCATTGAAGTAAACTTTACTGGAAATAATTAATAAAAAACCCCGTCATTAAACGGGGTTTTTTTATACTTGTGTAAAAATATTAATTTCACTTGGCAAGTATCATCTTCATAACCTCAGTCTCATAAGAGGTCTTTATCCTGTAAAAATATATTCCACTCGGAAGATTCTCTGCAATAAATTCTACTGCATGCGTACCGGCAGATAAACTTTCATCAATTAATACACCTACTTCTCGTCCAAGCCTGTCATAGACTGTTAAATTAACATGTGATGATTCAGGCAAGGTAAAGGAAATTGTAGTATTTGGATTAAATGGATTTGGATAATTTCTTGCTTTAAAATAAGATTCCCCTTTATCCTTATCTTTTGTGTTGCCTATAGTAAGGTTCTCTCTATTCTCTATCTCGGAAATTAATGCAATCCCGGTATTTAACTCACCGGTTTTATATTTCTTGCCGGCTTCATAATCGAGTCTGATTCCAAAAGCTTCCTCTTCGGTTATTGAAAGATCTATTGATTTTTGTTCTGTGAGAATACTGAAATTTTCATCATCAAGTTTTATCTTTATCTCTTTCCAACCACTGAAATTAAGAGATATTGGCTTTGCTATTAGCAAAACATCTTTGTCTTCTTCGTAGTTATTATTATTGTTTAGATCATAAATTATACCTATTCTCACATTACAATCATTTGATACTCCCTGAAGCATTATATTTAAAAAATTACCCGCTGTAAAGAGGAATTTTTCATATTTAGCGATCTTTCCTATGTAAGTTCCGGGCTTTATTTCCTCGGTTGTATAAAGTTCGCCAAATCCGTTCTCACGGTTATCTTCTTCATGTGAATACTTCATTTGAATCTTTCCACCCCAAACCCAGTTAGGCATGGCTTTCAGTGAAAAGTCATCGTATATGGTTGACTGTGAATATGTTATACGCGGTATAAAAATAAGACCTAATAAAACTATAATAATAGCAATTGGTTTCCTATTATTCATAATGATTTTAGTATTTAAAAAATGAAATGAAGAATTACTTAATTAAAGTCATTCTTTTTACTGAAGTAAACCCGTTTACCTGGAGTTTATACAGGTATATTCCGGTTGTCAATTGAGAACCGTCAAATGTTACACTGTAAACTCCGGCTTCTTTCGTTTCATTTACTAATGTTGCTACAACCTGTCCCACTAGATTGTAAACCTTCAATGAAACAAAACCTTCTGTGTTAAGTTTATAACTGATCTTTGTGACTGGGTTAAATGGATTTGGATAATTCTGATATAATTTATAGTCATCAGCATTTCCCGTTACTCCGGACCCTATTCCATCTAACTGTTTATTGTAGGAATTGTTTTCATCAGCATATGTTTTACTGCCGATAAAAATAAACCCTAAAATAAGTAAAATATTTAATATGTATCTAATTCTCATAAACTATATTATTTCAATGAAGTTATTAATTATAACCCTTAATTGCAATTAAAAATTTCATCCAGTTATCTCAAATAAATTAATGAATTTATAATATTACGACTATATGCAAAACCCTTTATTATGATACGAAATAATAAAGGGTTTGTTCCGTTTATTTTGAAATTTATTTTATTAAAATCATACGTTTAGTGTCCACAAATGCCCCACTTTTCCCATTGGTCTGAATTTTATAGAAATATACACCGCTTGGCAGATTTCCAAGCTCGGAAGTGTTAAAATCTACCTCATATGAACCGGCTGTTAAATCCTCGTTAACCAATTGTGTGATTTCTCTGCCTAAATAATCATATACTTTCAGGTTAACATATGATTGCTCCGGTACATCAAATCTGATTCTGGTAGTCGGATTAAAAGGATTCGGATAATTATTGAATAATTTGAATTCTGATGGTATTTCCTGTGATATGTTATTTATTCCAACATTCGGGTTGGCAATAGTTACAATAAATGTATTTGAACCGGATGAATCGTACCCGTTATATGCCCATACTTTCCAGGTACACCAAACAGAATCTCCCGTATAACCAAATACATTTGCTAAGGAATCTAAAAATCTGCCCTGAATGGTTATTGAGGTATCAACCCCTCCGTTGTTTGATTCAAAATACCTGTAACCTCCTGATCCGACTTTTTGAATAGCCCATTTGTATCTGATCGAAGGATGAAAACCTGCTTTTCGCCAATCAAACTTATAATTGGTCGTATCATTTGCTCCCGTATTTATTCTTGTAAAATTAGGAGGGGAGTTTAATGCAAGTCCGAGCATTGTTAAATTTTTATGAATTGTGAAAACCTGATCGCAGGTATCACCTTGTGAACTATTTGCCGAATTAAAAATTCTGATCCTTGCCTGATTCGTACTGTCTAAATTAGGTATCGCCCAGATGTATTCATTCTGGTTTGATGGTATATTGCTCGCAATACTTGTCCAGCTTACTCCATTATTGCTGCTGAATTCTATATTGATGTTGCCGGAAAAACCGGTACCCCAGATTATATTCATATTATTAAATGTTCTGAATACTTCACCTCCATTGGGATAGGCAAGTAATATCTGTAGTGACGAATTAGTTAAACAGGGTGCATTCTCTGCGCGAGTCCTTATAAGTTGCCTCGGTAAATCCCCAAAATATAAGATCTTTCCCATTGAAGTCAGATGGCAATAGCTCATTATAGTTCCTTTGATTGGAATCGCCGGACCGCTGTAACATCCTCCTTCTACTGCATAACATGAATCAATCGGTCCTCCGGGCCAGCTGCAATTATGAGTATGAGGTGAACCAAAATTATGACCTAATTCATGACAAAAAACATCTACATCCCATGAGTATGTTGGTAATTGACCAAATATCCCGTCAGTATTGCTGAATCCGTAACCGCTTCCACTTGTCAAACTCGCACAAAGTACGTTTAAGTAAGCTATACCTCCCAAACCCCCGCTCCTTGTGCTGATTAAATGAGCTAATGACCTTTGTACTCCCTGGTGATTATTATTCCAGTATGACCTGAACTGAGTTAGTATTTGATTTGAATTTGAGCCTGTATATGGATCCGGGGATGACCATACATTTATAAATGGTACTGTTAATCTTACATTCATTTCTCTTAAATAAATCGCTGACGAAGTTGCAAGAAGAGATAATGCGTATGCAGTTGCGTTATTAACTGATCCGAACTGATTAAATGTGGCAAAATCGAGATCCAATGCTATTGTTGCCTCCCTTATATCATTTGATACAATTACATCACCGTCTAGCCCCGACATTATTGATTGTAATTCCGGTGAGATATCATCGCTTGTTTCACATACAAAATCACTGCCTATTTTCAATTTACTTTCCCTGTATAATACATATTGATCGTCGCCGGTATTATATTGCTTACTTATAACATACCTTTCATTTGGACCCATCATCAATCCGTTCACACCATTTATGGAAAAATTCAAACTTACTATACTGCTGTTTATTCCATCCACTGTTCCTTTATAAGCAACAACCAGATTGTTGGGATCAAACTGTCTATCTCCGTTTGGACTCTTTTCTATACCGTAAGCGTTCGGAGTAAGAACATTAAATCTTTCAATATTTAATTTCGCGTAAATGCCATCCTCCACAGGTATGGTTAATATTAGATTATATGGTTTTTCTTCAAATATTCTGTCAAAATATTCTTTGTTTAGCTTCAGAATCTGAGCGTTCTCAACTTTATCATTTAAATAGGAATTGTCTCTGTATGATTTCTGAAATAAATCCTGTGCGAAAGACATATCAAAGAATAAAATAAAAAGAGCTGTAAAAAGAAGTATTCTTGGAAGTATTTTTGTAATCATTTTGTAATCAGTTTATTAAATAATTGTGCTTAATATACAAAATTTTGTATCTAAATTACCATCATTAATCTGTGGGTAAAAGCATTAAAAAAAGCCGGATTCTATTTAAATCCGGCTTTACTATGAATTATCTATTTATTCTTTAATTTATCTCAACTGCTGCCAATCGTGCTGTTTTGTCTGGAGCAACAAGTTTAAGCATTACGATATCACCGCTGCTCTTTCTTTTCAATATTGACTCCAGATCCTGTACACTATTAATCTTTTCTTTATCAGCTTCTGTGATAACCAATCCTTCTCTTAGACCCCTGTTAAAAGCTTCAGAATACATTGCAACACCGGAAACATAAACTCCGTTATTTACACCATATTTACCCAGCATTGACCCGGTCATATCACTGACGGTAAAGCCTATTCCTTTGAATGATTTTGAATTGAGATCCGGTGTACCGCTTTCAGGATTATAGTTGTTTGATACAGGTTCGTTATTCTGAGATGCTTCTTTTAAGGTAACTCTTGTATCAAATGTATTTCCATCCCGGAAAACTGTTAAATTGACTATATCACCCGGATCTTTTGAACCGATTACCGTCTGTAACTGATTGGATGCGTTTACTTCCTGCCCGTCAACCATTAATATAATATCACCGATTTTTAAGCCGGCCTCTTCACCGCCGCTGCCCGGCTGGATTCCCTGGATGAGCACACCTTTTGCTTCATCAAGTCCAAGACCTTTGGCCTCTTTGATATCTACATCTTTGATTGAAACACCGATATATCCTCTTGCAACTCTTCCTTTTTGTATTAACTCTTCAGCTACGTCTTTAGCCAGATTAATAGGGATTGCAAATCCATATCCCTGGTAATAACCTGTATTTGTTTTAATAGCTGCGTTAATACCAACTACATATCCGTTCATATCTACTAATGCGCCCCCGCTGTTACCCGGGTTGATTACCGCATCAGTTTGTATAAAATTATTTATCGAATAACTGTCACCCATTCTGACATTTCTTCCTAATGCTGAAACAATACCCGCAGTAACCGTATTATTCAATCCAAGCGGATTACCAATCGCCAATACCCATTCTCCAACTCTTACATTGTCAGAATTTCCAATTGAAGCGACCGGAAGGTCATTTGCATCGATCTTAATTACAGCAATGTCTGTATTCGGATCAGTACCGATAAGTTTAGCATGAAATTCTCTCTTATCTGTTAAAACAACCCTGATACCATCATCGCTTGCTTTCCCAACAACATGGTTATTCGTCATAATATAACCATCACTGCTGATTATCACTCCTGACCCAGAACCCTGGCTGGGCATGTCTTCCATGTTAAAATCCGGACCAAAGAAGAACTCTAAATCTTCCTGTCCTTTTTTATTTTCACTTCCTTTGGTCGTTACCTCGATGAATACTGTAGCGGGGGTTACTTTTTCCGATACTTCGATAAAAGCATTATTTAGATCTGTTATCGTTGAGTTCGGATTTGTAATAGGGGGGGTTGTTTTGAAATCTATTTTTGAATCGGCAACTAGAATGCTGCTGTTATTTAATCCCGCAAACATCACAGCGCCGAATGTCAGCGCTACTATTAATATTAATGCGGAACTTAGTACGATTTTTTTTGAAATTTCTTTTTTTGACATAATTTTATATCTCCCTTATAAAAAATATTTTTTGTCGGAAATGGTATCAATTTTTCAATTCATAAAATATCTTTTTTGTTTTTAGATAACCGAATTTCTCTAAATGCCTCGATAAGTAAATATCGAAAATATTTTCTAACCTTTCAACCTCTTCTTCACCCATCACAACATTTCCGTTGAAATCTGCATCCCTCTCAAACAATGAATTAACAATTGAATACTGTTTCCTATTCAATTTTAATGCATTACTTGGGTTAAAAGTTTCCGTTTTACCATTCAATACTTTTCCATTAATAATTGGATTATCGGAAACTAAATCGGGTTTAATTCCCATTAATTTCGTCAGATTTGCCTGAAAAAACAATAAAAAATTTCCTGAATTTTTCTCACAGGCATTAACCTTAGATAAACATATATTTAATAAGTCAAATAACTCCTCATTTGTATCATAATCATGTGTCGAATTATAGATCAATTCCAAAATCCTGTACGAAACATTCAATTTATCCAGATCAGACTTTGTTTTTGAGAACGAATTAATACACTCACCTTTACTTACAAATTGCAGATCTCTGTTTTCTTTCCTGTTAAAGACCAGCGAAATGTAATTCAAATTATCGAATACTCCGCTCGTCTTAGATTTGATGCTCCGTGTACTCTTTATAAGCGCGTTAAATTTACCATAATCTCGGGAATAAAGTGTAATGATCTTACTGGTTTCACCATATCTGAATCCTTTAATTACAAATGCCTCTGTCTTTACAACACTCATACGTTCGAGTTTTATACGTGTTTCAGTTAAATATTACAGCTCTATATTCTCGAATCTTGTTAACTGCATGAATTCCCTGAATCTGTTAAGAATTTTTGTATTATCCAGGTTCCTTAGGGCATCTATTGAAAACTTTTCGACACAAATTGATGCCATTGCACTGCCGTAGATCATTGCTAAACGGAGATTTTCATTATCGAGTCTGCCGTTTTTTGCTAACCAGCCCATAAAACCTCCCGCGAATGTATCTCCTGCTCCTGTGGGATCAAATACTGACTCGAGAGGGTAGGCAGGTGCCGAAAAAACTATGTCATCTGTAAATAATAAAGCTCCATGTTCACCTTTTTTAATAACCGCTATTTTCGGGCCGAATGACAATAACTTTCTTGCTGCCTGTACCAGGTTATACTCACCGGTCAGTTCTCTTGCCTCTGTATCATTAATAATTATAATGTTCGCCAGCTTTAATGTTTCTGTTAATTCATCTCTTGCGCTTTCTATCCAGAAGTTCATTGTATCTATAGCAATTAACTCAGGGTTGTTCATCTGTTTTATAACACTTTGCTGTAAAGAAGGGGCGATATTCCCGACACATATATACTTGCTGTCTTTAAACTCCTCGGGGACTACCGGATTGAAATCTTCAAATGCATTAAGCTCAGTAACCAGTGTATCCCTGGTATTTAGGTCATAATGATACTTTCCATGCCAGAAGAACGATTTTTTATCGGGATGAACTTCCAGTCCGCTGGTATCGACTCCTCTGGATTTAAGGAATTCAATTTCTTCCCGGGGAAAATCATTGCCTACAATTCCTATTAATTTCACGTCATTTGAAAAATAACTTGCCGTAAGGGATATGAACGTGGCAGATCCTCCTATAACCCGCTCTGCCTTCCCAAATGGTGTCTCAATTGTATCAAATGCAACTGACCCAACTACTAAAAAACTCATTTAGAATATATTTGCTTATTAAAAGCTTAAATTATCAATTTTAAATGAAAGAATTAATCCAATTATGCCACTTTCTTTAATAGTTTTCAACCTTCATCTTCCAATTTCTTCAGTTTCTCCAACAGCCAGAATTTATCGATAACAAACCTGTTATTAATTATTTTCTTTTTTAAGGAAAATATATCATATCTATCCCCAAAACTCTTTTTATATTTTAGATCAAACTCGGTTGACATAAAACCTATTGTGGCCAATTGGCCGGTTTATCAGTTTTT
>CALGOI010000152.1 GCA_937959065.1 uncultured Ignavibacteriota bacterium
GCGGGGTATACTTATATAAGGGAGAAGCAGGGAATTTTGTGGAGACAAAAAGAATGGTGCTTGTAAAATAAAAAATGCATTTCAAAATAAATAATTATTTACAACATATTTAAATACAAAAAGGGATATATGCGTATATATCCCTTTTTGTATTTTATCTCCCGCCCCCATCACCTATCTTTGTAGTAAAATCTTTTAAAAATTAAACTACCATGTACAAATCAAAATCCAATTCGTGTATATTAGTTTCATTTGTGTTAATTCGTGGTTGAAAAAAAAATTTCAAAAAACGCTACTGCTCCGGAAGTTACTGTTTTTACAAACACGTTTTTCTGACTAAACACAAAAACTTTTTAAACACATATAAAATCAATTATGAAAATTTTCTCAAAGCCAAAGCCACAGACCCAAAAACAATAACTTAAAAAACAAAAATCCGCCTTTATACTCCCGGGCAGATTTTGAAAAATAAATACCTGTTTTTAATCAGTAACACTTTCGCTCTTTGACATATAGGCTAATAGTTTCTTTTAACTTTTAACTTTTGACTTTCGACTAATTATCACCCCTTTTCCTGAATTCATTCAGCTCCTCATTTGTGATAGGGGGTTTCTCGTAGCCGTACTTTCCGCTGCTGCCGTACTCCCAGAGCTTCGCGTAGAGTATGGAGTTATTCATCGCCGAGAATAACGACAATATGAACCCGTGCATGCCGTCCTTGTACCCCTTGCGAAGGAAGAACATCTTTAAAAAGACCGGTATGGGGTTGATCAGCATATTGTACCACTTCACCTTCTTCGTGCCGTTTCTCCCGTTTCCACCGTTTCCGTTCAGCTTATTGCTCGTCTCGAGTGAAGTGTAAACGTTTATCCTGGATACATAATCGAAGAGGTTCCTGTATGAATAATGAATAATATCGCCAGTGAGCTTTCCGCTGTACTCCTTCGGCTGATACGCGCCGTGGACTTCCTTGTGATCGGGCACGCTCCTGTCCTTCCTGAAGAACCTGTACTGGTGATCGGGGTACCACCCGCCGTGCTCGATGAACTTCCCCAGAAAAATAAACCTTCTCGGCACAGTGTATCCGTCTATGTTATCGTCGGGATTATTCGAGATGGAGTTGATTTCTGTTATAAGCTCCGGGGTTGCCTCCTCGTCCGAGTCAATCACGAATATCCATTCGTTCTTAGCGATGGAAATACCGTACTCCAGTTGTTCGGAGTATCCGGGGTAATCACGGTGTATTACCCTGGCACCAAACTCTTCAGCAATTTTTGTGGTATTATCATCGCTGTGTGAATCGATGACGATTATTTCATCCAGCCCCTTAATGCTTTGAAGGCAGCGCCGGATATTGTCTTCGCTATTGTATGTAAGAACTATCGCAGATATCATAGTATTCTTTTACCCGTTACCTTTCATTAAACCATTTTCGCAAAAGTATTCGCCCTTCTCTTTGACCTGTTGGAAGTATTCGAAATTAGTTTCTGCTTCTTTTGTTTTGGGGTGGTATAG